>CAIRTT010000104.1 GCA_903881535.1 uncultured Armatimonadota bacterium | reverse complement strand
CACCGCTCTGTAGGGTTTCCATGCTTCCGCGATGGCTGTAGCCTCATCTGATGTCGGCCTTGCAGAAAGCTCCAGCACTGCTTGCATCGCAGCGTGCAGGGCAACATCCCCGTGTGGCCACGCATCCGCGCGTGACAATGCTACCAACAAATACGTCCGCGCTGTCCAGGTCCCGATACCCTTCACACGCGTCAAATGCTCGCAGACTTCCTCATCTGGAAGCGACGCCAAAGCATCCATATTGAGACGTCCTTCAAGCACATCCGCCGCCAGTCCACGGATATAACCCGCCTTCTGACGACTGATGCCAAGGCCGCGTGCCGTTTCATCATCGATGTTCAAGAGCAGCTCAGGCTTCAGACCGCCTGCATAGTTTTCGAGGCGCTCCACCGTTGCCCGACCGCTGCTCACGGAGACCTGCTGCTCGAGAATCAGCTGAACAAGCGTCGCAAACCCTTGAGGGCGTGTCGAGAGCGGAGCCGGTCCATACGTTGTGAAGACACTCAAAAAGCGGCGATCAATTGCGACAAGCGCCTCGCACAGCGCAGCGTTATTTGTCTCATCAACAGTCAACATCCGTGTCCACCAGCCTTTCAGTTCCCTTCAATACAGTGGGATAATACGCCACGAAGCCCAGCGCAGCGCTTTTTGGAGAACGATATGCAGCAGCCACAACCTCAACCCAAAGTCAACGATATTGCAGCCGGACACTGGTTTGCCCAACCCGCAGCATCTTTTTTGCAGAGCTCGCCACTTGGAAATGGCCGTATTGGCGCGATGGTCTTTGGTAACCCCGGGACCGAACGCATCGTCATTAATGAGCTCTCCCTGTGGTCGGGCTCGCCGTTTCAAAATGACCGTGCAGATGCCCATAACGCTCTCCCAGAAATCCGCCGGTTGCTCTTTGCCGGCAAAAACGCGGATGCTGAGCGCCTCGTAAATCAAACATTTACCTGCCGTGGGCAGGGCAGCGGGGAGGCGAATGGCGCTGAAATCCCCTATGGCTGCTACCAGATTCTCGCTGACCTTGTCATTAATGGCCACGGAGATGTCGCTGCGCCCACGACCGGCTATCGCCGCACGCTCAACATGGAAGATGGCAGTGTAGCCATCACGTTTACGCAAAACGGCAAGACATTTACGCGCGAACACTTTGTCAGCTTTGTCGACAGCATCATGGTCATCCGGGTTTCCGGGACCACCGCAACCGCGACGCTCAAGCGCGAAAAGAATGCCAAAATCACCGTCTTGCCAAATGGCGACACACGCCTCGATGGCCAGCTTCCAAATGGACAGGGCGGCGGCGGGATGCGTTTTGCATCCCAGCTTCGCACCATCCGCACAGGTGATCAGACCCTCTTCCTCCTCGCTGTGGGAACTGATTTCCAGAAGAAGTCCATCGATGACCTCGATGCCATCCTGACCCGCGCGGCAAAGCTGGGCTATGCAGCGCTGAAGACAAGGCATTCGGCTGATTATGCATCCCTGATGGGCCGCGTCAAGCTCGACCTCGGCCCCGGACGCACCGACCTTGCGCTCCCGGATCGTATCGCCGCCGGCCAAACAAAGCTGGATCCTGCACTCTCGGCGCTCCTCTTTCAGTTTGGGCGCCACCTCCTCGTCAGCTCCAGCCGGCCCGGCGGCCTCCCAGCCAACCTCCAGGGAATCTGGGCACAGGAATACGCGACGCCGTGGAATGGCGACTACCACCTCGATATCAATGTCCAGATGAACTACTGGCTTGCCGAGTCCACCAACCTCGCCCCGTGCCACGTGCCGCTGCTCGATTACGTGCAGTCGCTGGTCAAGCCCGGTCAGGAAACCGCAAAGGCCTACTACAATGCGCGCGGCTGGGTCGCGCACGTCATTTCCAATATCTGGGGCTTTACCGCTCCCGGTGAGAGCGCCGTTTGGGGCTCGACAAACAATGGTGGGGCGTGGATGTGTCAGCACATTTGGCAGCGCTTCCTCTTTGGTCGCGACAAGAAAGAGCTCACGAAGTACTACCCGACGATGCGCGGGGCGGCAGAGTTTTACGTGGACTTCCTTGCCGAGAACCCGGATGGCTTCCTTGTAACGGCACCCTCCAACTCGCCTGAAAATGCCTTTCGAACCAAGGATGGCAAAGTGGCGCACACCTGCGCCGGGCCTGTCATGGACATCCAAATCGTGAGAGAGCTGTTCAGCAACACCATCAGCGCCGCAAAGGTTCTGGGCGTGGATGCCGACCTACAGACCATTCTCGCCGAAAAACTGGCAAAGCTTCCGCCACACAAAGTGGGCAAGTTTGGTCAGCTGCAGGAGTGGCAGGATGACTCCGATGAAGTCGAGCCAGGCCACCGCCACGTGTCGCATTTGTATGGCCTTTTCCCCGGCGACCAGCTGACGCCGGCGGGGACGCCGGAGCTCGCAAAGGCCGCCCGGACATCGCTTGACCGCCGCGGGGATGATGGAACTGGCTGGTCACTCGCCTGGAAGGTGGCATTCTGGGCACGCCT
>CAIRTT010000103.1 GCA_903881535.1 uncultured Armatimonadota bacterium | reverse complement strand
GTGGTTTTGATAAACATGTTCTTCCTTCCGATGCATCGGCAATCTCCAACGGCAAAAACTTATGTTAGAGGAATGAACTACTCTAACAAAGCATCATGAAGGCATTGTGAATGATGGACAGAATCGACTGATCCATGGATTTCCGCTGACCTAAAAGAGGTCTAAATCATCCCTTTAAACACCAAAGTGAATTATTCGAAAAACTTTAGCAAACCATTATGTTGATGGTGAGAAGACGACGTTGATTCCGCTTTGCCGGCATGCAAAATCCCAGTAATTCCATCAGGAAACCATTAACGTATCATCCTTGTAATGGCGGGAACCCCCTCTAAGATGTGCCTGTTAGTTAAACGAGTCGACCGCTGCGGGACCAGTAGGTTGACCATGAAGATGACAGGATATAGATGAAATGTTTAGACTAAAGAAGAGGACAGTCAACACCGTGAGGCCATTTGTAGAGCCTCTCCCAATTCCGCAACGCGTCGCACCGACACAGGGCATCCTGAGCCAGCCACTCGAGCAACGCATGTACTCCTTCGGCCAACCCAACCTCGTTGTGCTCGAAGAGAAGGAAGCGCTGCATGAGTTCCACCCGGATATCCCACCAACCCTGATGTGGACTTACAACGGCACCTTCCCTGGCCCTACCATTGTGCATCGCCTTGGACAGAGCACCTGCATCCGCCGGATTAATAGTCTCGATCCAAACTACTCCGGCTTTGGCATCATCAAGACAGTTCTCCACCACCACGGTGGCTGGCAAGCTCCAATCGATGATGGCTGGCCACTCGATTACATCCTCCCAGGACAATCAAGGGATTACCTCATCCCGAACATCCTTCCAGTAGCAGACGACCGCTCCTACTGGGGAAGCACCCTCTGGTACCACGATCACGTCGCCGACCACACCGCTGGAAATGTCTACCATGGCCTCGCAGGTATGGTGCAGCAGTTTGATGCATACGATAGCGACAACGAAAACGACCCAAGCCCAACGGCGCTGCGGTTGCCAAGTGGTCAATACGATGTCCCACTTGCGTTCTCCGACTACATCCTGAACACCGATGGCTCCCTCTTCTTCGACCAGCTCGAGGACAAGGGACAGGCGGGAAACCTGTTTGTCGTGAATGGCAAAATCCAACCCTACTTCAATGTTGCAGCCCGCAAGTACCGCTTCCGACTGCTCATCGCAAGCCAGGGACGGCATTACGAGTTCTATCTCAGCAACAATGCCCCGTTCCAAGTCATTGCATCCGATGGCGGACTTCTCGAATCTCCGGTCACAATGCGTCGCCTCTACATGGTCCCCGGTGAGCGCTACGAAATCATCGTAGACTTCTCGGGCTACCCGCTCGGCACCCAGATTGCTTTGATGAACGATCTCTTCCATGCGGATGGCAACAAACCAGAAGAGATCCGGGTCCCACAGCCACAGCTACTGTTTGTCGTTGACCGGAACGCTCCAGATCCATCACAAGTGCCGCAGCGTCTGTCGGTCATTGAACCACCGGATGTCAGCAACGTTGTCGCAACACGCCGAATCGAGTTCGATCGCCGCAATGGCGGCTGGCAAATTAACCGCCGCTTCTGGGACCCAACACGCCCACTGTTTACTGCAAAGGCAAACACAACGGAACGCTGGAGTCTGGTTGCTGGTGGCGGTGGCTGGCACCATCCATTCCACGTCCACATCGACAGCGTACGGATTCTCAGCCGCAACAGAAGACCGGCAGCGGTTCCACTGCACGAGCGTGGACGGAAGGATGTCGTCAATGTTCCAGGTGGCCAGCAGGCAGAAGTCCTGATGAAGATCCACTCTTACACAGGTCGCTACATGCTGCATTGCCACAACCCGGCACACGAAGACTTGTACATGATGGGATTCGTTGATGTTCGTCCGTAAGCAAACTCCTCCAGGACTCAATCCTGAAATTCAGCGTCTCATCCTCCCATCACGGGAGGTTGAGCGCTCGGAAGCCTTCACACAGCTCTTGGATATCCCCCTCGTGACACACAAGGGCCGGACCACCACCAGCAAAGTGATTGGTAAGCGGGGGGTGATTCTTCAGCTCTTTTACACCCGCTGTGATGGGACTTGCCCAGGGACGACGGAATTACTTACCAACACCGCCAAAGTGCTCGGGGAGAAACTTGGCCGGGATATCACCATCCTGTCCATCTCACTGGACACCACCCGGGATTCGGTCGCTGACATGCGGCAATATGCCCGCAAGCACAACATCCCGGATGGCTGGTATGTTGCGGCCGTTTCGCCATCCGATGCGAATGCTCTCCTAAAGCAGCTCCGGCTGCCGGAAGTAAAGCTTGGCGGGGATGGCCGTATTAAGCACACAGAAATGGTGTATTACGGCACGAATGCTGGCGGCCGCTGGAGGATGATTGCAAGCAAGGCGGCGACGCCGAAGTTGCTGGCCAAAATGGCGATATTCACTCAGAACACGACCACGCCGGCCCTGACTTCCAACTTCGGCGAATAGTCGACTTTGGAACCGAGATTGGTATTCGTGTGGCTTTCCTGTTGGCCGCACGGATACCAATAAGACTTAATGCGCGGTAAACCCAACACGGTGGAATGCTCCGCTTTCACCGGCCTGAATAACTGCGGCATGTTCCCGTAGCGGTGAAAGACTGCCGAAGTTAAGGAATTCCAAAAGCTCATCGCAATGCGCGGATGCAAACGCCAATGCCCTTACCAAATGTTCTGGGCGATAGTTATGGATGCCTTTGATCGTGATGCACTTGCGGATAACAGCTTCCATATCAAGCGGTAACGCAGGGGATGGATACACTGCACCCGCGAACACAATCGTACTCCCTACCGCCATATGCTTCATGAGAAGTGGAAAGTCCGTCACGTTGCCCGCAAGCTCTAAAAAGACATCGAGTGCTTCACCAGCCGTTGCATCGGTCAGCATCAGGGCCATACTCTCAGGCGCAATCGTCACAAACCCCATCCGCTTTGCATCGGTTCTGCGCTGCGGCTGAGCCTCCAAACAAATCACCTGCTTCGCACCACAGCTCTTTGCCATGATCGCGGCCTGCATCCCAAGCTGCCCCGCGCCATTAATAAGGATGACTTTATCCCTGATGTCGCCCGCCGCTTCGAGAACAGCACAAACCGTTGCGGTGGAACATCCGATGGTAGCGGCAATCCGACTTGGTACGTGCTCCGGAACGCGAAGGATGCTCGTTCCAGGTTTGAGGACCTGATAGTCCGCAAAGCCACCCGTCCACTTTTCTTGACTGGAAAGCCTCGCATGTCCGTACTTTGTTGCGCCTGGGCACTTCTGAGGCCAGCCTCTACTACAGGTGCCGCAAGTTCCGCAGCTGGCTACAACGGCCCAGACAACCCGGTCACCAATGCGAAGGGGAATACCTTGCATATCAGTCGTTGGACCGTCCGTGCCGATACGGTCGATGAGAGAAACCGTTTCATGCCCTAGAACCAGAGGCGTTGGAGCTGTACGCCGATGGAAGATTGTGTGGAGGTCACTGCTACAAACAAGCGCTGTGTCGAGGGCGACACGAACCTCACCCGCACTGACATCAGGGCGCGGATATTCCTCAAGCGCAACCTGACCATAGTCCCCGCGGTAAACGAGCATCGAAGCCATTAGACAGTCCCTTTCTTGCCGGCTGGCTGGGGTTGATTCCTGGATGTCAAGATCAGCGCAACGACCAACATTGCCATTGATGAAAGGGAAACCCAAAGTCCAACAGTTTCGAAGAGGCCCAGAACATTTCCCGCTTTCTGAACCAAAGGCTTTACCAACAATGCTGCCAGATAAGCAAGATACGCAATAGCATCCGCGAGCGTCAAGAGAAAGGAAGCTGATCCTGGGCGACGTACGATCGCAATCCACCGTTCAAAGACAGTCGTATGAATCAGGACATAGGGAAGGTAAATACCAGAGCCAACCAACGTCAGGTAGACAAATCCACTTACGTACCCAAATCGATGAAGCAGTATCGAAAGTGGGACGCAGGCAAATCCCAAAATCCCAAGGAGCAATGCCGATTTAAAAGCCATCCCATTCGTTCTTATCATCGATGTCAGTCCAGCGATTAGCGTGACGACCACCGCGATGATGCTTTCGGACTGTGTGAAGACGAGTGCGTTACCGGTGATTTGCAATCCCTTTAGTAGCTCAGGCATAAAGTCAGCCCGAAAGCCACGAAGAACGGTCAGCATTGTGTATGCGAAGACGATTCCGGCGTAGGCCAGTCCTAGGAACTTCAGTAGCTCAAGGCGACTAACAGCACTGAGCTGTGGGCGGGCGGCCCGTTCATCGATATCTTCGTTCGATGGCTGTGGCAGCTTTGTCAGCATCCACACAAATGCGGCAAATGGCAGGAGAAAAATTCCTCCCGCAATCATCGGCATCGCGTACAAACCAGCCCCCGAAACTAAAACTAGTGAACCTACCGTCTTTGCTGCGCCATCGGCGACGATGAAGCTCCCGCACAGTGCAGCAGCCATGGCTTCTGTCATCCGGCGGCCTTCAAGAAAGCTTAAGAGCATCCCGAAAATCATCCCAAGTGGTAGGCCATTCATAAACATCGCGAGTGGCTTTAAGGGCATCGGGAGAACATTGAGAAGAACGAGTGCCAGCTCCGCGATGACAACTAGGCCAACGAGGACGCCCGCGCGCTGTGCCGTTGGGAGCTCGGTGATCACCCTGACTCCGATGAACTTCGACAGCATGTACCCACAAACCTGTGCAATCACGAGGGCAGGTTTTGTTTCGAGGCCATAGAGCAAGCCATCGGGATATGTTGCAGCGGTGAATGGTTTGCGAAGTCCATACATACAGAAATAGGCACCAAATGCGGCAAGCATCGCCCACCAAACCTGGTGGTTCACGCCCTTATGATGCACCTTCGACATTGTTTGGTCCCCGTTTAGCATGTTGGCAAATCATCTCTATACAGGCATTGCCTACATGCATCATCAAGAAATTGTAAAGAAGTCCGTAGACAGGCCTTTAACTTAAATATTTCATCGCTGTGTAGTGACGCGGCCGATGATGACGCGAGCGTTTCTTACCTAATAGATGCGATTCACATCCTGCAATGTGAGGACTACAAAATACAAAACCACCTCCCGGTGCGGTGCATCCGGAAGGTGGAGATGTTTCGAAACCCTGAAAGACTTACTTTCCAGGTGTGCCAGGAGGTGCCATCGCACCAGGAGGTGGACCTCCAGTGTTTCCGCCTTGTCCCTTTTGCGTTGCTTCCTGCATTGCCTTCATGGCTTCAGCAGGCATTGGTGCACCACGTGGGGTTTCCATTGCCTTGACATCTGTCGTCGTCATCGTTTGATCGCCTTTAGAGCAGCCTGTAACGATGCCTACAACACAGAGTGCAGCAAGGCCAGTGATGAACGAGCGGCCCAGCATTACGGGCGGTCCGCCAGCCACATATTGTTAACTGCAGTTCCATCAGGGTTGGTCTGCTTTGGTTCCATTGCCTTGACATGGCCATCTGCGAATGCAAAGTTAGCCTTGCCGGTGTGGCGTGGGATGATCGATCCATTGCGGCCTGTTGGGTCGTTGACACCAGTGATTCCACGAGTGCCGTCCGGGATCAGACTTGGGGAGCCGGAGCCATCCCACCAGTTGACACCGGTGACCATCGCGCCAGGGCCCCACATCAGGACGTTACCGTAGGATCCGCTTGCGCCGGACCAGACGTGATGACGCTCAGCAAGCAGAACGGTGTCTGCAGGACGGGCAACACCACCGAGGGTCTGAACAGTGCGTCCCATCCAGGACTGGGACATTCCCATGACACCGAGAACCGACCATGCAGAGCCATCCCAGTTCATGTAGCCATTGGAGACATAGCTAAGACGTGGGCCAGCCCAGCTCGCATCGGTGCGGCCGGTCAGAGGATCGGATGGGCAGCGGAAGACCTGAACGTTCTTGACATATGGGGTGACCAAGCGGTACCAGGTACAGTCCCACCAGTCCTGTTGCAAACCGGTTGGGAAGGTTTCGTCATAGTCCTGAACATACATGATTGCAGCAAGGGACAGCTGCTTAAGGTTCGATGCACAGCTGGTCTGGCGAGCCTTCTCACGTGCCTGCGCGAAGACAGGGAAGAGGATTGCTGCGAGGATAGCGATGATGGCGATGACCACCAGAAGTTCGATCAGAGTAAAGCCGGATTTACGGGTACGGGAGATATTCATAAATGAGTGCGTCTTTCCTACACCCAGCATTGGGTGTTGATAACCATCATTGGTCAGTGGATTCCACCGAGGTGGTTTCCGTCGGAACGTTACGCGCCGGATAGGCACGACACCATAGCAAAACGTTTTGCTTAGATGTTGTTGCAATACTACCGGATAGCAAAACACCGGCCTAGATTGCTTGATTCAAAACAGTGAATAGTACAAATTCTTGCAAGAATGTTTATAACTGACACTCGCCGGCGTCGTTCATTTTTTTGGCGGGAGCGCGTGAGAATCGAACTCACTCAGGCTGGCTGAGCCAGCCCGCACACGGTTTTGAAGACCGGGAGGACCACCAGACCCCATCCGCCCCCACAAGTGAAAAAACATGGTATCGCTTCAGGAACATCGAGCAAAAGCCATTGTGTACCCAGCGAGATCAACGCTATCAACCGCAAACCCGTTGAACGCCAAACACTAGCTTTTAGGTGGCTCTGGATACTTTCTAACGAGGCGGCCCCAGACATCCGCGACAATTGGGCATTCACCAACATTTTCAAGCATCGTCAACGTCCGGGCGCGTACTTTGCGGTCATGCAAGTACGGAAATGCCCTGCATGCCTGCGGGCGGTCTGCATAGATCGAACAGGCATTATCGCTACCGAGGAATGGACACGGTTCCCCCTTGATATAGACATCACCTGTTTTGCTCTCGGCAACATACCGCCTTACAAAATATTCTGTCTTCACACCCAAACCGCGTGCAATCCGGCGAATGTCCTTTGCTGTGACTGCGATTTCTTTACGACGGCAACAGTTTCCACAGTCCAGACAATCGATTTTCTCAAAGGCTAAATCTGCAAGCGCTGCGACTTCTACATCTAGGTCATCGTTGGATAGCGGCAACGCCTCCTTGATGTACTGCCGGTAGTACTTATTTTGCGATGCATGTTCACGTGCATCCCGTCGGAGGGCAATTAAATCGATCTTTGGCAAGGTCTAACAACTTCCTGAAAAACGACTACGTGTCACACCTTATGAGAGGACGCCGTGGAACCTACCGCAGCCAGTACGTCCTTAGCGAACACGCAAGCCGAGGAAGGTCGCAGCCTGCAAGTACATCCAGAGACTCTGGACATTGAAGCCACCGCCACCACGCTTACTCGGGATGTAAATCAAATCTCCCGGTTCAACCGCGACATTTAGTTTCTGGTTGCCCTTCTGCAGAATCTGCTCAAGGTCAACATTCACGACATCCGGTTTATCCGAACCAAGTTTCTGCCGCACGAGCTGCGCTTTCTTCAAGTCAGCACCTTGCGCTACGTTTCCTGCAAGCTGCAGCGCTTCAACGAGCTTAAGCGTACCTTCTTTGTCAGGATAATCCTGAAGGCCAGGCTTTCCGACGGCACCAGAAACCATAAACTGAGCTTTCAGTGGCGGAAGGAACAAGGTATCACCGGCTTGTAGCTGTATCGGTGACACGGTTCCAGCCGTCGCAATTGTCGACAGATTCACCGGAATCTGCTGCCCTGCACGTAGAATCATAGCCTTTGATAGCAGTGCCTTGGGCGTTGCACCACCCGCTGCCACGAGCACTGAAAGAACACCGGGGTCTTTTGGTAATGGCATCGGGCCAGGCTTTTGAACCTCGCCTAGCACCTGGATGTGCGTTTTGGCGATGTCCAATTCTTGGAACCACAAAATGTCGCCATCGAGGAGAACTTCGTTCTCCGTCAAATCCAGCTGACCAAGCAGCTTGACCAAATCAATCTTCTTTGGCATCCCGTTACGGAGGAGGGTACAGGTGACCCATTCAGGGCGATCCTGGTTTATAACTCCGATGGCGCCAATGACATCGATGAGACGGGAGCCTTCCTTCACACCTATCTTGCCTTGGTTGCGTGCAGCACCAATCACGATGATGCCTACCTGTGGCGGAGGAAGCTCGCGGACACTGACCAGAACCTCAGGGCGCTTCAGTTCCTTCCGCACGATGGCGAGAATCTTTTCTCTGAGCTCAGGCGCGGTTAAACCGGCAACGTCGATGTCTCCGGAATACGGATAGGTAATCTTTCCATCACCGCGGACCGTAGCCACAATGGAATACTCATCCTCGCCCAGCACCTTGATGGTAACTTCATCACCGACCGCGATCTTATGCGCCTGCGTTTGTGCCATAGCCGCGATGGGCATCACACCAGCCAGCAACAATCCAGTAACTGCACTTCTGACAAATGTACGCCTAACCATGTGTTGATCCCTCATCCGTGATTGTCCCGCTCGTCGAAAGGACATCGGCCACCGTAAAGCCACCTGCCACTGGCGCACGCGGAACCGGTTGCAAACCGTTCAACAATGGGAGTTTGCGATAGGTCTCATCCCAGTTTGGCAATGTGGACTCAGCGGCTTCGATGGTCGCGGTTGCAGCACTCTCACCAACCTGCGGCGCATACGGTTGGGAATATGCATAGTAACCGTAACCATAGCCGTAGCTATAGCCATATCCGTAGCCATACCCGTAGCCACGCTGGCCAGTTGGCGCTTTGTTCACGACAGTACCAAGGACGTTGATCCTCGCCTGGCGCAACATATCCATGGCCTGCTTTGCGTTGGAACGACGTGTCTCACCTGCACCAACCACAAACAAAATGCCATCTACCTTGCTTGCAAGCAGTGTTGCATCCGCAACCGCAAGCGTTGGAGGCGCATCGTACAAAACGATATCCGCAAGCCCTTCGAGCGCATTGATCACTTGCTGCATACGGTCAGACCCAAGCAGCTCCGCTGGGTTTGGTGGAGTAGAACCTGCAGGAACGATACGAATCGGCGAAAGTGGAGTTTCTTTAAGGACATCAGCAATGGACGCCGAGCCAAGCAGCAGGTCGGTAAGACCAGGCTTCTTCTCAACCTTGAAAATCTTGTGCTGCTGCGGACGCCGAAGGTCAGCATCCACAATAATGACACGCTTACCATCGAGTGCAAGCGCCATCGCAAGGTTTGCCATGGTCGTTGATTTGCCTTCACCTGGCACACTGGATGTAACACCCAAGCTACGGATCGGGGTATCGATACTTGCAAATCCAAGGTTGGTTCGAAGACCACGATAGCACTCAACAATCGGCGAAAAGGCCTTTTGTCCAGCAATCAGCCGAAGACCTTCCTCAGGGATAGCTGGAACAGCGCCAAGTGCCGTCAGGCGAAGACTACGCTGCACATCCTCAGGGGAGTTAATACGGTCATCCAGGTATTCCTGAAGCAATGCAAAACAGACCGCAAAGAAGAGTGCCAACAGGACACCAAGCCCAATGTTCTGCAGCTTCTTCGGGCGGATTGGTGCACCTGGAACCGATGAACGGGAAATAATCTTTGCTGGCTTACGACGGGCTTCTTCACGGAGCTTGAGCTCAGCAATCTTCGAGTCATACATTTTGAACTCGGACTGTGCCATTTCCATCTCACGCTGAATACGGCCCATTTCGAGCTGCCAGTTAGGGAAGTTCCCTAAGCGCTCACGTGCCTTGCTTACATTGCCTGCGAGACGCTGTGACTGAACCTGAAGGCCACGAATCTGAAAGTCCAGATCTGCTATTTTGGATTTGATCGATGCGTATTCAGGGTTGATAACGGCGGTGCGTACACCTAGCGTCTGGAGTGCCTTTTGTATGCGACGCTTTAGAATATTCGCTTTGATGTCCAGTTGAACAACATTGATATTCGTCGGCTGGTACTTCTCAAGGAGAATCGTCCGCTGCATGTCCAGCTCATCGAGCTGCGTCTTGAGACCTTGCACCTGCGCATCGGCCTCAGGGTTGTCGACATTGGAGAGACGCTTCGGAGCAATCGCAAGCTGTTCAGCAAGCAGCTCACGCTGACTAGTCAGTGTCGCAATCTGGTTCTGGTTCGATTGAAGTTGGCTCTCAGCAGCAGTGACATCCGCGAGCTGAAGCTCCTGCCCCTTGGTTAACTCAACAACCTTGTATTGGTTCTTGAAGTTAGCAAGGTCTTTCTCAAGCTTTTCCATCTTGGTGCGGGCTTCGCCACCATTACGCTCAGCAAACTTGCGTGCTTCCGTTACCTGCGCGAGGTCGTTGTCGGCAACCTCATGGATGTAGTAATCCAAAAGGACATTAGGGGCATCGCCAACTAGCTTCGGGCTCGAACCCTCGGCATAGACTTCGATGATTTCCGTACCTTCAACAGGGGCAATCGAAAATGCAGGAAGCCGTCCACCCAGGCGACGTGCCACTTCACCCTGAATCTCACCATCCTGAAGCAGCTGAATCTGCGTCGCAACCGAATAACTCGGTGCCACCGCAAGCAGCGCTGAAAGTGGGTTGTCCGTATTGATGGAGTTGAGGCTGGCACTTTGACCAGCAACCAACAAACGGGCACGGGACTGATAAACGGGAGGTGTCAGCAATGTTACGACGACACTGATCACGAGGATCAGGAGAAACGTCTGAATGAAAATTGCTCGACGACGACGGAAAACGTCGATGTACTCACGTACAGAAACGGATGCGGTCTGTTCTTCGCTGGGGTTAAAGCGGTCTTCCATAGGGCCTTTTGGTGTCGAACCGACGATACGCTGAACCATGGAACATCCTCTGTACGCGCCCCAAGTTACTCAATCTACGGTGCGTCCAGTGTATCGTACCCAAGGTTAATCAATGCTTATACATCGCAAATATCGCACACCACGGTAGCTATGACAAGTGTAATTAAAACTAAATTAAACGTTACGTTTGCCTGAATCATCCCACAAGCCACTTTTCCTTACATAACATCTGTTATCAACACCTAAATGAAGCGTACATCGGCATAAACGTCCTAAGGTGATGCCTAAAATGTTTTGAATCGCTGAGACCGCCGATCTATTTTTTGTCTCAGAGCGTGTGCATTTGCCTTTCGGCTGGCTACTTCCTGAAGCCCCTTATCTGCGACCGCGCTAAGTCCACTTTCACGTTCGACACATGTCAAGACATAGCGAATTTCATCCGATTGTGGAAATGCCACAACCAAATCTTTCAGCAGAGGAACTGCTTTGGCTCCGCGCCCGGATGCAAGCATTGATTGCCCAAGAGCCACCCCAGCCTGAAGCTTTAGAGTTGGTTTATCTGCATCCTGAATAACTCTCTGCAAAGCCACTTCGCCCTGTTCACGCTGCTTCCGGTCGCTACCGGCATGCGCCGTCCGAGCAAGCCCTGCCTCTAAATGCCAGTCGTTTCCAGCATCCGCTGAATCTCCATACGCATCCACGACCTCGTATGCACCATCCGTGTCACCCGATTCCCGCAAAATGCGAACAAGGATTGCCATCCGTCCACTCGTTGGCTGCATAACAGCAACCTCTGCCGCTTCCAAAGCCTCTGGATAGCGCTGCAACGCCAAAAGAGCTTTTGCCCGGATGTAATCTGTCTCAAATGGAACACTTCGCTTTGCATCGGGAAGACTAGACAACGCGGTTCTCGGATCACCGAGCTCTACAAACACACCAGCGGCCATCGTTGCCGCAGTCCCCACCTTGGAACCGGCATCCATGTCAACAGCATCCCGGGCATAGCGCTGTGCATCTCCAAACTTGCCAACCTTCACTGCACAGCGCGCGGCTTTCGCATATGAGTTTGCCCCCATCCCCGCCTTACCCGCACCCAAATAACTCTGCATCGCAGCTTCAAACTGCCGATCGTGTTCCTGACGGTTGGCAAGCTCGGTAAACGCCTCTGCATTCTTTGGGTCGTTCGAAACCGCAGCCGTCAGCTGGCTAGTAGATAGCCTTTGCGGTTCCCGCCACCATATCCACCCACTCGCTCCGCATAGCGCCATCGTAGAAACGATGCCCGCAATCACATCAGCTCTCAGCTTAATCATGGCGTGCCGCGCCCTTCTAGCAATACTTCAGAGGTTCCTACCTTGACGGGATAGGTCTCAGTTACACCACCCGGCCACGTCACCTTCATTGATAGCTGCTTCTTACCGGCGGGAAATGCAATGACCACATCTTCCGATGATGCCGATAAGTAACCTCGTGCCGTTTGCACCTCGCGCCGCACCCCACCAGCAAGAACGATCGCACCGATGGCCGAGCCTTTCCTCCGCTGAAGATGGATTGTTGCAACACCTCCCGCACTCCGTGAGACATTCTCGAACAGGCGTGCTGGACCTTCGACATCGGTGATAAGAACATCAACATCGCCATCATGGTCGATATCAGATGCAGCCAGCCCACGTCCCGTGAGTGGCCGCTGAACCCCGACCCCCACGCGCTCAGAGACATCTTCAAATGTCCCTCCGGCTTCCCCGGCAAGGACCAGACATGGCTGACGGTAGGTAACACCAGGTTTGAGCATGTCGATATTGCTCTGGAAGTGACCGCTCACAGAAAACACATCCATGTGGCCATCCGCATCGAAGTCCTCAAACAACACGCCAGCACTGTGCCTACGCTTAGATCCCAACAATCCGCGCATCGGGGCAACATCCAGGAAAAAACCATTCCCACGATTGCTATAAAGCGCTGAGAGCTGATCAAGGCCGGTGCCAATGACGATATCGGCCTTAGCATCGCCATCTATATCGGCCCAGTCTGCCCCATAGCGCTGTTGGAAGTCGCCTGTCGTATCCAGCGGAATCCCGGATCTTGCACCAAGGTTTGTAAACCGCATCCGGCCGTTATTTTCCAAAAGGGATGACCCATCCGAGTCGCTAAGCAGCAACAAATCGGTATCACCATCATTATCGAAGTCTTGGGGTGCAACGCCCGTTACTCGACTTGCGGCGGATTGCAATCCAATGCGTTTACTGACATCGAGGAATGTGTTACGCCCTCGTGAGATGAATGCTGCCGTGGTCTGCGCTGCGTAATGAAAGCTACCGCACGCAGTCGGAACGCCATCCACGGAGCACACTTGTGCTGAACTAGCTCCAAAACCAACGTAGCGGCCGGCAACGATGTCAAGTGTCCGCCCACGGTCGATATGTGTAAGCGCAATGCTACTCCACCAGCTGGTGGTATCGCTAATTGGATTTATGCGTGATGCTACGAGTTTGGTACCTGTATTGCGGAGGAAGAACAGTCCTGGATGTCCACCGATAACAAGGTCCACACGGCCATCCGCATCGACATCGCCAGCGGCAATGCCGTGCAGCCTGCCGGACAGCGCAGGAGCCCAGGTTTTCGAGATGTCGGTAAAGCCCTTACCGGCATTGTTGCGATAAATACGGATGCCATTGTGATGGACAACAATCGCCTCATCAAACTGATCGCCATTCAGGTCAGCAAAGGCGCAGCCGCTCCCAAACGTTTCCTCGATATTTTTGGGTTGCTTCTCGAGAATGTAATCCGATGAAGGCAGCCCCCATTCCATGGATCGATCCTCAAATGCGATGCGCGTTTCCTGCTGATTTCTTGCTGAGCGATCACGCCCATAGCTGCGGCTACCAGCATTGATGCCCGAATTGGATGACTGCTTTGCCATCACGTTTTTGCACCCGGGGCTTGCCAGTAACCCAGCAGCACCCAGGGTAAACGATGCCAGAATCCAATGTGGAGACAGTCTCATATCCTAGGTTGTCGGAATGTTACGCCGGAAAGTGGAGGGTCACGAAAAAACCGGCCAGGATTCCTGGCCGGTTTGCTTACGATTCGTAGGACTACTTGGCTTTAGCCTTGATGTCCTTGACAGCATTTCCGTAGCTGTCCTTCATCCGCTGTACCCACTGATCATCACCCCATGTGCCTGGGTTCATCGGGTTGTAAGGCTTCTTCAAGCCATCCTCGATGCGGCGGGCAATGGCTTTAGGATCAAACGCCGGCATTCCACCACCAGCAGCTCCACCGCCGCCTGGACGTCCACCGCCCATGCCACCACCGCCACCAGGACGGCCGCCGCCACCACCACCGCCCATGCGGTTGTTAGCCTGCATCTCAACAGCAAGTTTCTTGATCTGTGAGATGTTGGTCGCGAGAGGCGCTGTCAACTCTTTGGAGACCTGCTTTGCCTGATCTTCGGTCATGTCAGGCTTGGCTGCCCACTTGTCCAGAACAGCGGTGACTTTTTTGGCCTGATCTTTTGTCAGTGCAGTCTTAGGGTCTTTGTTCAGCTCAGAAATGGCACGAACGGTACGCCCAATCATCATGCGGTTCTTGCGTGCTGTACGCATTTTGTCCATCGCTTTTGTAAGCTCTGGAGGCATCTGGAAACCACCCATACCACCCTGCGCCATCACGGGACCAGTTACAAGGGCAGCCATCATCAATGTAGCTGCAATCATCAGTACTTTCTTCATCATTACTCTCCTGTGTTGTTCAATCCGATTTGCGACGATTTCTGCCGCTTGTACATCCAGCAAACATCCAATGCTTACTCGTAGCGAAGTGCCTTCATCAGAGAATCAGCTAACCACACACTACTTTCAGAAATTTCCTATCCAATATTGACGCGCATGGCAGCCATCTCTAGTTGGTAAATAACCCTGAAGCATGCACTGCACCCGAACGCCCAACAATTACTCGTAGCGAAGCGCCTCTATAGGGGACAACTGGCTTGCCTTGAATGCGGGGTAGAACCCAAAGAACACGCCCACTACCGCCGAGAACGAGAACGCGAGTGCAACCGTCTCCATGGCGACATCCACGCGCCAGCCATTCTGCTCAGCAATGAAGCTGCTCCCCGCGTAACCAAGTCCGACTCCTATCAACCCGCCAACGAGGGAAAGGAAGAGTGCCTCGAGGAGGAACTGGGTCAAAATATCAGCCCGCCGGGCACCGATAGCTTTGCGGATACCGATTTCCCGGGTGCGCTCCGTTACCGAAACAAGCATGATATTCATGATGCCGATGCCGCCAACCACCAGACTCACAATCGCGAGGTAGGTGATCAATGCACCAAATGTCGACTGCTGCGCATCCTGCGTGGCCGCAAGGTCTGACTGGCTGAAGACCGTAAAGTCCGGCGCGCCAGAATCTGCAATCTTATGCTTACGCTTGAGGTTGGTTTCGATTTCCGCTTTCGTCTTGTCCATCAGGCTGGTCGAGCGGGACTGAACCGTAATACTGTTGATGTTTTCCATGCCGAACAAGCGCCGCATCGCAGCGGTTACCGGAACATACGCTGCATCATCCGGGTTACGGAAACCCGTACCGCCCTTTTCCTTCAGAACACCGATGACATCAAAGGTTTGACCATTGACACGCACCTGTTTGCCGACGGGATCCGCACGGTCAAAGATATCCTTAGCGACATTCGAGCCAAGAACGATGACACGCTTGAGCGACCGCACTTCAGATTGATTGAAGAAGCGTCCCTTTGCAACCGGATGGTTCTGAACGGTCGGGTAATCCTGACCGGTCCCCGTTACAGACTTGGCATCGTTTTTGTTCGCATACTTAATCGTGGCGTTACGGTTGACCGTCGGGACGACCGCCTTGACGGTAGGACAGTTACGGATGATATATTCCGCATCCTCAAGCCTGAGGGTTGTGCTGGACCCACCACCAAATGAAATGCCTCCCCGGCGCTGTGAGCCAGGGAAGACGGTCATAACGTTTGTACCGAGTTTTTGGATACTCTCCGCAACTGCTGCCCGGGAACCTTCACCAATCGCAATCGCGATGATGACGGCTCCCACACCGATAATCACACCAAGCATCGTCAAGAATGAGCGAAGCTTGTTGGCTCCAAGGCCATTGAAGGCCATTTCGATGCTGACGCCAAAGGCTCCCATGCGGCTGCCCGATGCGGGCGGCGCTGGTGGCTTGACAGCCGGGGCAGTGGTTGTGGTGGCTGCCATGTTAACGGCGACCTCCGCCACCACCACCCATGCCACGCATTCCACCGCCGAATGGTGATCCACCAGCCCCTGCCGTCGGCGTCGGTTCAATCGTCTGCGTTACAACCTTGGAGCCATCAGCGACCGCATTTCCATCACTGGACTTGATTTCCGTGTAGTCATTTCCAACCACACCAGGCTCAACCTTGATTTTCTTGAGCTTGACATCAATCAATGCATCAGGATCGACAGCCGTTGGATTCTTTGGATCTGCAGGAGCGGTCTTTCCACCCTCACCGATTTCCACAAACTTACCATCGTTGTCTTCACGGACAGCTTCATTCGGCACACGGACAGCGCTATCGGTCTTCTCCATGACAAACTCGCACGTTGCGTTCATCCCCGGCTTCAGTAATGCAAATGTCGTAACAGAGTTGTCGACTTCTACACGCACGTGAACAGATGTTACATTTTGCAGAACAACTGCCTGAGGGTCAATTCGGATGACTTTGCCTTCAAATGGCATCCCTGGATACGCTTCGATCGCGACATCCACGTTTTGACCTTCCTCAACAGCAGCGATGTCCGTTTCGTCAACGGTGACATCGACGTACATTTTGGATGTATCGCCAATCTGGAGGAGGTTTTGTCCGGAGGAGTTCATCCCGAGCGCGGATGCGATAATCGTGCCTTGCTCAGCGAACTTCTGAAGGACAACGCCATCCATTGGTGCGCGGATAATCGTTCTCGCCAAGCTCGTTTCAGCATTGAAGAGACCGGCCTTCGCACGGGCGATGGTTGCTTTGTTGGCATCGATATCGTAGCGGCGGATGTCATTGTTGATGAGTGCTGCACTTGACTGTTCGATGGTCATTTCGGCACGCGCAAGGGCTGCTTTCGAAACGAGTAAGGATGACTCCGCTTCACGAACGGCATTTTCGCGATTTTTGACATCGACAGCGCCCGCCTGAGCTTGCTCAAAAGCAGCCTTGGTCTGTGCGATACGCGAATCAGCCGCTTCAACGGTGGACTTCAGTTCCATATCGATGGTGTCGACTTTGGTACGTGCGGACTGCACAGATGCTTCAGTGACATCGAGGTTTGCCTGCGCAGTATCAACAGCCTGCTGAGAAACAAAGCCCTTATCTACGAGGGACTTCTGACGCTCGAGGTTTAGCCCGGCATTGCGTCGGTTTGCAACGGCCTGGTCAAGGGTCGCCTTCGCAGATGCGCGTTGCTGCTGAAGGGTGGCATCGAGTTGACGACGGTTTGTAAGAGCTTGATCGGAGTTCGCTTTGGCACTTGCGATTGCAGCCTTGGTCAGTTCAGGCTGAGCATCCGATTGGAGCTTTGCTGTTTGAAGACGCGTCTCTGCGAGCTTGACGTTTGCTTTCGCCGAAAGTAATGCAGCTTGTGCATCCTTTACAGTGATCCCACTTTGGCGAACTTGCAGCTCATAGTTCTTGCCGGATTGCGCTTCACGCGCCTTGGCGCTGACTTCATCGGCCTTTGCATTGTTCAATGTCAGCTGGACATCGAGTGGATCAATGCGGGCCAAAATCTGGTCTTTCGTAACGCGCGAGCCGACATCAACGCCAAGGAAAGCAAGCTCACCACCAGCGCGTGCCTTGATGTCGACAACCTTCCATGCCTGGAGGGTTCCCGTGGCGCTAACGGTCTTCTTAACTTCACCCGTGTCAACGGCGGTCAGTTTGTACTGTGTCTTGCCAGCGCCGGCGGTAGCGGATGTCTTTGACTTCCACCAGAATCCACCGCCAACCAGAACGACTGCGGCGACTATTCCAATTACTTTTCGGTTCAAATCAGCTACCTCAAAACGTCTGAATCGCCAGAGAACACGAACAAATGGGAACAACTCCGGCGCGTACGCTTATTAAAACGCATTTATATACGGGATGGTTCGACATTGTTTAGCGACATCCCTTATAAGCAATCCATATCGTTGGCAGAATAACTTAAAAGTATTGACCAAAATAAAAAAAGCCCGGGGTATTCCGGGCTTTTTCACGAATATTTAGAGCGACTAGAGCGTACGCTTACGAACCCGTGCTCCGCGACGGCTGGATGAAATTTCCAGACTTGGGTCAGCATCATAGCCTTCACGTGGCACAGGAGCCGGACCAGCAAATCCAGAAGCTGTGCGTGGCGCGAGCTGGTTCGACAAGCGGTCAAGCAACAACGTAAGCGTTTCCAACTCCTCGGTCGTGAGTGCTTCCGCTGCTTTTGCAACGCGAGCGAGACGGGCGGATGCCGCATCTGACAGCAGCTCTTCCATTTCGGATGTTAGACGCAATCGGGAAATACGACGGTCGAGTGGGTCTTGAATACGGACAACATTCCCAGCCTTCACCATTTTGTCTACCATCTGGGAGACAGCAGGAAGCTGAACATCCAATGCCTTCGCAACATCAACCATCTTCGAATCTGGCAAACGGCCGATGACTTGCAGCAAGCGCAAATGGGATGCTGGAAGCGACCGCATTTCTACATTGGCCGTTGGGCGTAGAAAAATACGACTGCTCGTGCGCATCGCACGGTCGAGTTCCTCGATCGGTGATTGACCAATTTGTTCTCTAATATTCATATTCTGTCCCGTTCAACACTGACTATCATCGGCACACTCCAAAGAATACTGTATCAATTTATACATTGTCTAGATGCGGAACAAAACTAGACACAGGAAAAATGCTAGACTTTGGCTATGTCAACCGAAAAGTCAGATATTTCCACCAGTGTTCGTAGCCGCATTGACGCAATCCGTGCTCGCGTCGAAACTGTCATTGTTGGAAAGCGTGACATCGTCAACCATGCCCTGTGCGCCATCCTAACAAATGGTCATATTCTTATCGAAGACACCCCAGGTGTTGGTAAGACAACATTGGCAAAAGCTCTGGCGACCGCGCTAGGCTGCGACATCCGACGCATACAGTTCACACCCGATCTTCTTCCTGCTGATGTCACCGGATCATCCATCTTTAACTCAACGTCGCGGGATTTCGAATTCCGCCCAGGCCCCGTGTTTACGCAAGTGCTCCTTGCCGATGAAATTAACCGGGCAACCCCTAAAACACAGGCGGCACTCCTCGAGTGTATGGAAGAACGTCAAGTCACGGTGGATGGCATTACGTACCCGGTACCGGCCCCATTCTTTGTTATCGCGACACAGAACCAAATCGAACATGCTGGAACCTTTCAGCTCCCGGCAGCACAGCTTGACCGTTTCTTGATGCGTGTCCATATGGGCTACCCATCGGCGGCAGACGAAATCGCAATCCTCACCAGCCAGCAGTCGGCAAACCCTATCGATACATTGCAGCCTGAGTCAAACGCAACAGAAATCTCGACACTGCAAACCCATGTTCGGAACATACACGTAGACCCAAGCATCCATGCATATATCGTTGCACTCGTCGGCGCGACACGCTCGGATGTACGCATTGACATTGGGGGATCACCCCGTGGCTCGCTGGCTTTGCTGCATGCTGCGCAAGCTTGGGCGGCGATGGCCGGGCGGAACCACGTAATCCCCGATGACGTAAAGGCTTTGGCCATTCCAATCCTTGCACACCGCATCAGCCTGAGTGGGGATGCGTTTGCAAAGGGGATGACAGAGCGCGATGTCCTCACAAGCATTCTTTCGAGCGTTGCTGTCCCTAAAGCCTGACACAACGTGATTGATACACACTGCCACCTTAACACCGAGCCACTCTGGTCTGAACGGGAACATTGGAAGCACACGCTGGGCTTGCTCGATGCGGTAATCGTCGTAGGGTTTGACCGACTCTCCAGCGAACGGGCGATGGTGCTTGCACAGCAAAACGCAAATGTCTATGCAGCAATCGGGTTTCACCCGGATAGCGCTCTTGAATGGAATGAAGATGAAGCGGCATGGCTGAAAACAGCCGTACAGCTGCCAAAAGTGGTGGCCATCGGGGAAATCGGGCTTGATCTCTACCGACGCCACGACACCATCGATGCACAGTGGGCTGCGCTCCGCGCACAACAGGCCATCGCCCGTAGCGCAGGCCTACCAGTGATTTACCACTGCCGACCGACCGTGGACACAAATGATGCCTATGACATGCTGACACCTCAACTCATTTCAGAGGCTCCAGATGTAAAAGCAGTTGTCCACTGCTTTGGTGGAAGCAAAGAGAACGCTGCGGCTCTCTGGGATGCGGGTTTTTACACCGGCTTTGATGGACCATTAACGTATAAAAAAAGCACCTTGCTCCGCGAAATTAGTGCTGCGTGCCCGGCAGAATTAATGCTAGTCGAAACCGATGCGCCCTACCTTTCCCCTGAGCCCCTGCGCGGAAAATTCCCAAACCTGCCGGAGCGTGTGCAGCTCGTTGCAGCAAAGTTGGCGGAAATACGGTCAATATCGGTAGATGATTGCATCGGGCAAGTGGATGCCAATGCGCTCAAATTATTTTCTGGTATGGCGAGATAAAGATTGATGGCAATATTGGGGAACATTCGCAACAGGCACGGCGGTAAGACTTAGCATCATGGCAGCACGCTACACCAAATACACACGGTCAAAGCCCGCTGCTTCAGCTGTGTCACGACTACTTCAACAGACCGGGTCGACCAAAGGGCCACGCGGGAATCAGACAGACCGTGCCCTCGTCGCAAGCTTAGTGGCAAGCCTTGCCCTTCACTTCATCCCCGGCGTCCACTGGGTCACCTATCCGCTTCGACTTCTGGTCACGTTTATCCATGAAGGCTGTCACGCACTCGCTACCATCCTGACAGGCGGCTCAGTCCATGCAATTAATATCGACCCCAGCGGAAGTGGAATAACACTTTCAGCGGGAGGCTTCAACCCTATCATCGCCAGTGCCGGCTACCTCGGCGCAACGCTTTACGGTGCATTTAT
>CAIRTT010000102.1 GCA_903881535.1 uncultured Armatimonadota bacterium | reverse complement strand
GACGACGAGGTGAAGGCGGTGGTGTCCGTCTTTTCGCATGAAGGGTTTCGGTCAGAGAATTTTAAGGATTTGATGCTCGAAAAGAAAGTGGCTGAATCGTTTGAATTTCTGACTGGCTCGAGGACCCTGTTCCAGCTGTTTCTCGTGGCATTCCTCCACCGCTTCATATTCAAGCCGCTCATGGCATTGACGAGTGCAGACAAGGAATGCGGGGATCTCACAGGTGGGGCGGCAGGTATCCCCAGGAGAATATTGGCTGCCCTCCGCCGGGCTTTCTTTGTAGCAGTTGGAGGAACGTGGTCTCGCAGGCTGGCACATACGCACAGGACCAATGGTGCAGAGTACAAGCTGTCAAGGGGATCGGTACGCCTGCTGAACCCGAAGTGCGGTGATAAAGTGAGCAGTATGCTGGGCGATGATTGGGACGATCCCATTCTCGCTGCCCTTCGGAGGGGTATGGTTGAGGCTGGTCCACAGATGCTTGATCGTTTTAGGCAACTAGCACGCAAGACGGATCCAATCATGCCGCAGGATACTCTGCGAATTGTTTGTGAGATGCCCGGCATGAAGGCTTTGCTCGCTGATTCTAACAGCGAGACCAGCGTTGCCCTCAGGATGCTCCAAATGCAGTTCGTAGCACGGCATGTCATTGAGGATACCGCTGTGAGCCTTGCGAATGCTGTGCGGCATGGTCTGGATGGTCTACGACAGTTTGTTGCCGGCATGTCAAGGTTATCCTGGACAGATAGCATGGTTTCCTGCATGGTGTCCAGCCCAACGGGTGAGCTGTGCCCTACAGCGCGGCGGATCTGTTATGCCCATCCTTTTGCACTTGCCGACGGCGTTGTCACCCTCAAAATGATCGAGGAAATGACGCATGCCCTGAGCGAGCAAATTGAAAAACGCAAGACTAAAATGCCGCTCCTTGATGGCAAGGACCCCTTGGATTTTCTCCCTGCATTTGTTGGAGAAACGTTTCGAGCAAGACCGGCAATCCAAGAGTGGCTGGGCGTCAGCACGGCTGGTTTGTCAACGTGGGGCGATCACCACAACAGGGTAGCTTCAATCAGGCTCACTACAACAGGATGGCGCGCTCACTACAACACGGTGGCATCGCTTAAGTCAGCAACGGACAAGTTGTGCATCTCTGGCGCCACCTTTGATAGCAACGGCGAACATGTGCAATATGTGCGTCTCCGGCGCCGCCGCGTGGCCCATATTAACGCGGAACGTCAAAAGGATCTTGAATCCGATCCCGTTGCGTGGGGCCAGGCACTACACAGGGGATTCTATCCGTGGTGGCTGAGGCGGATGGAGAATGCCAGCATATTTCGGACCTACTGGAATCAGATTGCCGAGCTGCCTAAGCCAGTGCAAATGTTTCCTGCCGCGTATGCGCCATCAAGGAAGGCAGCCAATTTCGCACCCTCTTCAAAGGGCATGGAGCAGCATTGGTCTTTCCCGGCCCTGATGTTCGACACCAGAAGCTCATTGTCCAACCCCACCTTGAGTAACTATTACATATTGCCTGCGTTCCGTGACCCTGAATTGAGCCCGGAGTCCCTTATGGCTTCAATGCCCCAACATGTCGTCGACGCTGCACACGAGATGGCGCGATTTCAGAGGTTGCAGGCCACCTATCAGGTGGACCAGGACAAACGCAGCGTCATGAAAGAAGACGCCCATCGAAGGATGGCTGAAAAGGCTCTCAGGAGCAGATGCGGTGGATGGGCAGACACACATCACGGTGGCGAGTATCGGCGGCCCGGGCACGCGGATCTTGATCCAGCCAAGGCGAAAGGAAGGGCTAGAATGAAAAAAATGGACAAGCTGACCGCCAGACTTGTTGGCCGGACTCTCGGCGTGACTGCGACAATTGGAAAGCCCGCGCCTGTCCCCCGACTCCCCCGTCAGCCTGCAGGCAGCGCGACTGCTTCTGCACAGGGCGGAGGAACCGACCTTCAGCGAATGATTTCAAGCTGCCTGTCTTGTCGCCAGCCAGCTCAACGAATCAAAGCAATTCGG
>CAIRTT010000101.1 GCA_903881535.1 uncultured Armatimonadota bacterium | reverse complement strand
GGACAGGGCTTGGGTGAATCCACCCCAGACAGGACGACCCAAGTAACACCCCTACCAACAATTCACCTACAACACTTGGTAATTTTGCAACCCGAGCTGCCGCTGCGCCAACATGGGCGCCAGCAAACACAATCAGAAGGCTAAGTAGCTCGGGGCCATGGGTCACTAATGAACAACCTTAGAAAGACTGTATTCGACAATACCCTCAGCTCCGGCGCGCTTGAGACGTGGAATCAGGTCACGGCTCGTTTTGTCCTCGACAATAATTTCGAGTGCAAATCCGGAGTCTCCATAGAGGGGCGATACAGTCGGTTTGCGAAGAGCTGGTAACTGATCTACAACGCGTAGCAGAATAGATTCGGACACGTTCAATTTGAGACCAACAAGCTCACCCGCACGGAGCGCACCCGTCAAAAGCATCGCCATATTCTCAATCTGTCCACGCTTCACATCATCTGCCCAAGAAGCATGGTTACAGACAAAGCGCGTTGTTGAAGTCAACAGCGTGTCGACGATACGTAAGTTGTGTGCACGCAGGCTGGAACCGGTTTCTGTGTTGACAACAATCGCATCCGCGAGCGCTGGGACCTTGACTTCACACGCACCCCAAGAAAATTCAACCTTGGCGTTCACCCCATGGCTAGCCAGATAGCGTTCGGTAAGCTGAACATACTCGGTAGCGATTCGTTTACCTTCGAGGTCCTTTACCGATTCCACACCATCATTTTGGCCAGCAGCCAAAACGACACGAATTGGATTACGGGTGGCCTTTGAGTAGGCCAGCTCGCAGATTTCGTGAACATCGGCGCCGCAGTCCTCAATCCAGTCCTTACCGGTAAGGCCTGCATCGATGATGCCATCTTCCAGGTAACGAGGAAGCTCCTGTGGACGGATGAGCGTAATGCTCAGGGATGCGTCATCCACAACGGGTTGATACGACCTAGAATCGACCCGGATGTTCCAGCCAGCTTTTGCAAACAACGAAAACGTGGCGTCCTGAAGACTTCCTTTGGGTAACCCTAACCTGAGCGACATCCGAACCTCACTTACAAACCGTTAATTTACGTTCATGTTACCTCAAGCCCTCTCCCACCCGGTGTGCATCGGTATAATGGCACGTTATGCACCTTGACCCTCTTCGCCTTGAAAAACGAGACCGCCTCGCGGCTGCTGGAATGGATCCATTTGCACCGGAGCGCTATGAGAGAACACACGCGATCGCTGCTGTCCGGCAGGCTGGATCGGATGAAATCGGTAGCGAGGTATCTGTCGCTGGCCGTATCGTCTCGCAGCGTGGAAACTTCTTTGACATCATGGATGGCTCCGGCCGCGGCCAGATTTATCTAGATAAAGAAGTCCTCGATGAAGCCACCATTGATATTCTGAAGACAAACCTTGACCTAGGCGACTTCGTAGGTGTCAAAGGCATCATTTTTGCGACGAAGAAAGGTGACCTCGCCGTCAAGGCTGTTCAGGTTACTCCTCTCGCCAAAGCGCTTGCGGATGCGGGTGCCGTATTAGGCAAGGAATACCGGACACCAGATGGTGTCATAAAGCGTGCAGAGCACCTTCAGGATGCAGAAACGCGTTACCGTATGCGCTACTGTGACCTCTTTGTAAACCAGGAAGCCAGAACGGTTCTCCTCCAACGGGTCAAAATCACACGGGCAATTCGCGAGTACCTCGACACCGATGGCTACCTTGAAGTCGAAACACCAGTCTTGCATCTTGAAGCGGGCGGAGCACATGCACGCCCCTTCAAGACACATCACAACGCACTTGACATTGATCTCACACTGCGAATCGCATTGGAGCTCCACCTAAAGCGTCTCATCGTTGGTGGAATTGATAAGGTCTATGAGATTGGCCGCGTCTTCCGTAACGAAGGCATCAGTACGCGTCACAACCCAGAGTTCTCCCTGCTTGAGCTTTACGAGGCATACACCGACCTCGATGGCATGATGGACCTCGTTGAGCGACTTTTCCGCCACATCTGCAATACGCTTTATGGATCAGACATCCTCACGACCCAGGATGGTACGGAGATTGATTTCTCCAAGCCATGGGTCCGCTTACCGATGCTCGAAGGGATTGCCGTAAACGCTGGAATTCCTGCCAGTGCATTTGAAACACTGGAATCTGCAAAAGCCGCGATGGAATCTGTTGGGATTGATGCAACGAAGGAGACTACCATCGGTGGAATCATCGAAAAGATCCACGAAGTATTTACGCAACCAACGCTCATCCAGCCGACGTTCATCACAGACTTCCCGCTCGAAACCAGCCCGCTTGCACGTAAGTGTCCGGGAAACCCAGCACTCACCCGGCGTTTTGAAAGTTATATCCTGCGGCAGGAAATCGGAAATGCCTTTTCAGAGATCAATGATCCCGTTGACCAACGGGAGCGCTTCCTAAATCAGGTCGAGCAAAAGGCAAGTGGAAATGTGGAAGCACAGCCAATGGACGAGGACTTCCTTCGTGCATTGTCTTACGGAATGCCTCCAACGGGTGGATTTGGGATGGGAATTGATCGTGTTGCAATGATCTTTACTGGGGCAGCATCGATACGCGATGTCCTCTTCTTCCCTCTCCTTCGCCCGGAGCAGTATTGAGTCTTCCTGATAAAACGCCCCTAAATGCCGCTGAACTTTTTTCAGCGGCAACCCGTGCAGCCGCTGACATTCTGGCTAGTTCAACCGGTGTCGATGCGCTTGAGCATCTCGCTGACACAGCGTGTCGACTTGTAGGGGCCCGCTACGCAGCGATTGGCGTGGCAAACGCCGATGGCACTGGTCTCGATGAGTTTGTGGTTTCGGGAATGTCCGATGAAGCCAAGCTCCTCCTGCCAAACAAGCCCAAAGGGATT
>CAIRTT010000100.1 GCA_903881535.1 uncultured Armatimonadota bacterium | reverse complement strand
TCAGCGAAACACCATTCATCGGATAAATCGCATTTGTATTCGCGTTGTAAATGCTAATCTTCTTCGCTTTGATTGGCTCGGTGACGATAGGAATCATCGCCGCTTGTTGCCGCGGGAGGTTGACCAGGGCCGCGATATCGTAGCGGAAGAGCTCGCCGGCGGTTTCGCCGCTGGCCTGGGATGCGACCGAGTCGCGCATTTCGGCAAAATTGAGAGTGACGGGTGCGCTGGCATCCATTTTGGCCACGGGCGCGCCTGAGCCACCAAAGCCGCCCATCCCGCCTCCACCGCCGCCGAATCCACCTCCGCGCCCAGCGGAGCGACCATTTGGAGAAGCCGGCCTGTTGAGGCTAAGGGATTCGGACAAGCTATCGATGGCAACTTCCGAAAACTGCGGCATCGGGGACCCGATAAAGTCAGGAGCTACCGTCGGCCGCGGGACATATAACGGCTGGTACAAATCCTGAACAAAGGACACCGGACGCCCGGAAACCAAGCTCAGCTTGACATTCGTCCAGTCTTCATCGGTGGTGTTCTCAACCAGCGCCCAGCCCTGTAGAAATGGGTCGGTGTCTCCCTTGCCCGCAAGGTCAGCATCCCCGAGGAGCACACGGTAACTGACCTTCCAAACCGGGCTCTCGGTGACATAACCAACACGCACTGTGCGCTTGGTCTTGCCATCAAAGCGCAACACAAGCTGTCGCTTACGGTCATCCGCAGACCCCGCAAGCAAACCCAGTGCTTGTTGAAACTCTTTTTGGATACGCTCATCGGTAAATGACAGCGTGTCAAGATACTGGAGATTGATGCTGACAAGGCCGGCATCACTGAGGAGGAGAAGCGTCTCGATGACCTCTCCCGGAGCGTTGGCACTTCCCGGAATGGTGCGTGCTTCAACGGAAACGATCTGTCCTTCGGCGCTGCGAGCATCCCCCTTGGGCGGTGTGTACCCAACCTTGACCCTTGTTCCACGGAGACGGTTTAAGAGCTCAACGCGCGCAAGCGGCTGGGTGACATCCACCGCAAAGCTCTGCAGCGTCCGGCCAACGGGGTCCTTGGTCGCAAGTGTCACTGGCTGAACAGTTCCGTTTGTGTCGAGGAGGACCATCGACTTCAAAATGTCATTGATCTGCGTCGTACGGAACGATAACGGAACCGTCGCATCCCCATCGACCATCCCTTCGCGCAACGTAAAGCTCACGCCACTTGTAAACACAGTGACTGCTTTGACCGGGAGCGGAGGGAGCGTTTGTGCTTGCTTATTCGATGCGGCGGCTTGAAGAATCGATGCAAAGACGACAAGGGGGATGTGGGAAATGATCATGGCCGGGTTCTCAATTCGTAGGCAGTGGTGGTGTGCTGCATATCAACTATACAGATGTAGACCCAGAGAACGTGACTCGTACTTCAAAAGTGCGCTTTACAAATTAGTTCTCATTTTTTTATTACGCATAGATTTTTGGCACGTAAGTTGCACACGCGGGCGCTTTGTATCTGAAGCACCACAGTCTTTGTCCGAAGGCTCTCGCATCTTGAAAGACGTACGTTCATCAATGCGCATCTGGAATCAAAGCATTTCCTGCACCGGGGGCGAACAGTCCCGCTATGTCGTATCGACACCAAAATGGTTGGCTAAATCTGTAAATGTTTCTGGAATTCAATAATTCAGTTAACCGAAATATAATCCCACTTAAGATGGGTGAAACCAAGCAATTTTAGCGATTTCCCGCTCACTATTCTTGCTTTAAAACCTTGCCAACACAGCACCGGGAACATCGAAGGTCGATGTGAAGATTGGCTGTGTAGTACAAACAGAGGTTTCGATCATGACACAACGCTTGCTCGCACTGGGTACATTGATGGCCATCGCCACCATTGGTGCTCATGCACAAAAGACATACACATCTGCATCCAGCTTCCTCGCCGATGCTAAGCTCTCCTACTCCGACGACTTTACATCCGTCGCCGATGGCGCTCTTGCCAGTGCATACACCGCCCCTGGTGGAAGTGGACTTGGCTTTTCGGTAAATGCGACCGGTGGACTGTGGTCTGTTGGTGGCGGAAACATCTCGACCACCAATGCTGGCTCGACAATGACTGTCAACTTCACCGGCAATGTAAACATGGTTGGTGGATCCTTCTGGGCCGCCGACATGGATGGAGCTGCAACTCCTGGAACCGTTACGCTGACATTCTCGGATGGCGGTAGCTATACAAGTGCATCCAGTGCCTTCTTCGGCTACTCGAATGCCAACGCTTGGCTGACCAGCATGACACTGTCCCTCGATTCCGAGTACATCGATGGCAACAGCTTCTCAACGTACCAGTTCGGCACCCTCGATGGCCTCACCGTCGGACAGGCTGTCCCAGAACCAGGCACCTACGCCGCATTCGCACTCCTTGGAACCACCCTCGGAGCCGCTGTTATCCGCCGCCGCAAGCTGGCTGCAAAGTAAGCCACACACCTTTTAGGAGACAAAATTATGAATATCCGCAATCTGTTTGCATCCGCCGCAGTGCTCGGCGCTGTCACGATCTCGATGTCTGCCGTTCAGGCACAGCAGACCCCAACACTGCTTGACCCAACGCTTGATCTCAAGACGCTGGTCACAACCGGAATCCC
>CAIRTT010000099.1 GCA_903881535.1 uncultured Armatimonadota bacterium | reverse complement strand
GGACCACTCGATGGTGATGTATGGCTCTGGCATGAACAGTGGCGAAAAGGGTGATCACTCACCGAAAAACCTGCCATTAATCTTGGCTGGCGGTACGGCGTGGGGGATCAAGCACAATCAGCACATCGCCCACGATGTCACAAAGCATCCGCCAATGACAAATGTCCTCACGACGGTGATTCAGAAGATGGGTGTTGAGGTGGAGAAGTTTGGAGATGCGACTGGAACGCTACCGGGGCTGACGTAAGAAATCGATTGTTTGAAATTTTCTTGATGCCGCATTCCGTGTAGGAGAGGGCCGCTGTGTCCGCCCTTGATGGCGGACTGGGTTGGATATCTGAAGCATAATCCCGTTTCTTATTTTAGGTTTATCGTGTAACGTAAAATAGCGAAAAGTGTAATTTTAGGTTCGAGGATTCCAGATGCAGCGAGAACTTCAGGGTGTATACGTGACAATTTCGACTGTCGGTGAGACGGCTCGAGCTTTCGTGCCAACGCCCTTGCCACCCCATCCGCCAATCGATTGGAGACCTGAGCTACGCAACAAGTTCGATCAAGCCCTGCTCGAACTTGGTCGCTTGGACAGTGTTTCGACTCTGCTGCCGGAGACATCGCTATTTATCTACATGTACATCCGAAAAGAAGCGGTTCTCTCATCCATGATTGAGGGGACTCAGTCATCCCTTTCAGATTTATTACTCTACGAGCTGGATCAGGAACCAGGGGTCCCAGTTGATGATGTCCTAGAAGTCAGCAATTATGTTGCTGCACTCGACTATGGTCTTCGGCTACTCGATGACGGATTTCCCCTTTCATTACGCCTGCTGCGTGAGGTTCATGGCGTACTACTTAGAAAGGGACGTGGTAGCAAGCAGACCCCGGGCGAGTTTCGTCGAAGCCAGAATTGGATTGGCGGATCACGTCCAGGAAACGCAGTTTTTGTTCCACCTCCGGCAGAAGAGGTGCTTGAGTGCATGAGCAAGCTGGAGCTCTTTCTACACGATCAACAAGTGCCGATCTCTCCCCTAATAAAGGCTGCCCTTGCACATGTACAATTTGAGACGATTCACCCGTTCCTTGATGGTAATGGTCGTTTAGGTCGCCTACTCATTTCACTTGTGTTGCATGAACAAATGGTGCTTCGGCAGCCATTGCTGTATCTCAGCTTGTACTTCAAAACGCATCGACAATACTATTACCAACTGCTGAATGATGTACGCACGAACGGTGATTGGGAGGCCTGGTTAGACTTTTTTGCCGAAGCGGTTATTGTGACTGCTAAGCAAGCTGTAGAAACAGCCCAACAGCTTCTTGCTCTAGCGAGTCAGGATCAAGACAAGATTAGGACGCTTGGTCGATCCACTAGTTCCATCCTACAGATTCATCGGGCATTGATTGAACATCCCATTGCCACATCTGGCTCGTTGGTGGCAAAAACTGGCATTTCTCACGCTACCGTCAATAAAGGGCTTACCCAACTCGGTGAGCTTGGCATCGTCAAGGAACTGACATCGAAGAAGCGGAATCGCGTGTTCAGTTATACGGGCTACATCCAAATCATGAATCAGGGCACAGAGCTCCCAATTAGGTAAATGACAATACCAAAGTCGCTTATTTGAGACGCAATGGCATCACCGCGTGCCTTCGTGGCAGCCGGTCCCGACGCGGAAGTCCTGTGGATTTGTGTTCTGTTGATGGTGATAAAACTCGCTGCGAATGGGCGGACTGGGAGCCGAAGGAATAATCAGGTGTTAGTTCCAATGCTTGTGTTCAGCGGCGACTTCGGTACGCACGTGATGCCACCACACAGGACTTTGCCCTAGTCTCTGTGAGGTCCTGAGACAGCAGAGCCATCCTCCACAGCCAATGATTTTGGATGCCATCACAAATTATTCTCATCCATCCTCAATAAAATGAAATAATGATTACCATGGACCTCAAGTACCCAAAGACGCGCAAACAGAATGTGACCGACACCTACTTTGGCATCAAAGTGGATGACCCGTATCGTTGGCTTGAGGATGACAATGCACCCGAGACCAAGGCATGGGTCGAAGACCAAAACAAAGTCACGGAGAGCTACCTAAGCAGCATCCCGTTCCGCAAAGCCCTCAAGCAACGCCTAACATCCCTTGTGTCCTACACACGCTACTCCGGCGCCTTTCACAAAAAGGGCAAGGTCTACTTCTACCGCAACAATGGCCTTCAGAACCAATCAGTGCTCTATGTGCAGAGTGGCCCTAACGGTACGCCCCGGGTGCTTCTTGATCCGAACACCTTCTCCAACGATGGCACCACGGTCCTCACAGATTTCATCGTCAGTCAGAACGGGCGCTACGCCGCATTCGGCCAGAGCAGCGGTGGCTCAGACTGGAATGTCTGCAAAGTCATGGACATCGCCGCAGGAAGCATCCTCCCGGAGACACTTGAATGGCTGAAATTCGGTATCGGGGCGGTCTGGCTAAACGATGATGGCTTTTACTACGCACGCTATCCAAAGCCAGCCGCCGGGTCCGAGCTGACAGCAAAAAACACAGATCAAAAGGTCTATTTTCATAAGGTTGGGACATCCCAGGACACCGATGAGCTTGTCTACGAAGACTCAGCAAACCCAGACCGGACGCTGACCATCGATATGACCGATGATCGCCAATACGAAGTCCTCTACACAAGCGACCCGGGCAAGCGTGGAAATGGTCTCTTTGTCCGTCCTGTCGGAAACCGAGGCGCGTTTATCCCGGTCGTAGCTGAGATCACTGAGGACTCCTTCACCGTCATCGACACCGATCAACACTTCCTCTTGGTGCTCACAAACCACAAGGCACCAAACCAGCGCGTGCTTCGGGTTGACCCTTCAAACGTTGCACCCATCAAAAATGCCAAAGTCGTCATCGGTGAGCGTTCAGAAAATATCGAAGGCATTGCGGTCGCCGGGGGCAATCTCATCGTTTCGTACATCAAAGATGTCACATCCAATGTGGTTCAGTTCGACAAGACGGGTCGTAAAATCCGCGACATCAAGCTCCCTGGTATTGGCAGCGCAGGGTTTACAGCCGGTGATCGTGATGACACCCACATCTACTACAGCTTCACGTCTTACAACTACCCAAGCACGCAGCTGCATTTTGATCTGAAGTCTGGAAAGTCGACTATTTTCAAGTCGCCGGTCATCAAAGACTTCAAGCCATCCGATTATGATGTCGAGCAGGTTTTCTTCAAGTCCAAGGATGGCACCAAGGTCCCGATGTTTGTTGTGTCCAAGCGCGGGATTAAGCGTGATAGCAATAACCCAACGCTGCTTTATGGCTACGGTGGCTTTAACATCCCATTGACGCCAGGCTTTTCCACGATGAACCTCGCGTGGCTTGAGCAGGGCGGTGTTTACGTTGTCGTCAACCTCCGCGGAGGCTCCGAATATGGCGAGCGCTGGCACGAAGCCGGGATGCGGTTCAAGAAGCAAAATGTCTTTGATGACTGTATCGCTGCAGCAGAATGGCTCATCGACAACAAGCTAACCCGCCCGGGGCGCCTCGCGCTGCAAGGCGGCTCAAACGGCGGACTCCTCGTCGGCGCTGTGATCAATCAGCGGCCAGACTTGTTCGCAGCGGCTATACCCCAGGTTGGCGTCATGGACATGCTGCGCTACCAGCTCTTCACCGCTGGAAAGTACTGGACGGCGGAGTATGGCTCCAGCGAGATGTCCAAAAAAGATGTCCAAAACCTGCTGAAATTCTCGCCCATCCACAACATCCACAAGGGTCAAGTCTACCCGGCGGTTATGGTCACCACTGCTGATCATGATGACCGTGTCGTCCCAGCGCACTCATTCAAGTACGCATCCACGCTGCAGGAAAAAGCCAGCCACAAAAAGCCATTGTTGATTCGAATCGAGACCAAGTCTGGGCATGGTTCCAGCAATCTTAGCAAGGCGATTGAAGAAACATCCGATGTTTATGCGTTCTTATTCAAGAGCATGGATTTCAAGCCACGAGTGAAGGGGAGCTGAGGGGGATGGTTATTTTCTTTCAACCTGTGAACGTTTTAGGATTGACTTCTGAACAAGCAATTGAGACCAAGTCTGGGCATGGTTCCAGCAATC
>CAIRTT010000098.1 GCA_903881535.1 uncultured Armatimonadota bacterium | reverse complement strand
TGGCGTGACAGTGGTTCCGGGTTACCCCGTGGAGAGTGTTCTGCTAGAGCCGGTGGCGACGACATTCGAGCGGCTGTGGAAAGCCTAAAGGCTAAATGCTCTTTAGAAATGGGAGGGCTGTGCGGTAAACGTTCAGCCCATCGATGTCCAGAGCGGCGGTTGTAACCCCGAGTTCGCTACCCGAATCCGCAAGCGCATCGCCGTTCCAGTCCAAACACACCGATGCCCCTGGGTAGGAATAATCTGGATCTGAACCAGTCCGGTTGATGCCCGCAACAAAGCACTGATTTTCGATGGCCCGTGCGGTTAAAAGTCGCGTCCAGTGATGGATACGTGCGACGGGCCAGCTCGCGATGACTAACATCAGCTCTGGCTGCCACCGGGCTGCCGCAGCGCGGAACAGCTCTGGAAAGCGCAAATCATAGCAGATGAAGGGCGAGACACGAATCCCATTCCAGTCAAAGACCATAGGTTCATCCCCGGCACGCCAAACCTCCCCGCCATGCAGAAATGGGCGCTGCTTGACATAGCGTGCGAGCAGGTCTCCCGCTGGGCCGTGGACCAGGGCGATGTTCTGTCCATTCTCGATAATGCCGGACACAAGCGTCACACCGAGGCGCGCGGCAACGCCGGCAAAGTACGCACGGTCTGCTTGGTTTTCTTCGGCTGCAAAGTCACGATTGTGCGTAAACGCAGTCAGACAGGTTTCGGGAAGCACAACCAGGTCGCCCGGGCAGATGTCATCATTTGCAAGGAGCGAGTCAATCGTATTTCGGTTGCGCTCAGGGCTTTCCCAAACGATGTCCCACTGGACCATGTGTAGCTGCATGGTGCATTCTAAACCTTAATCAGCGAAAGATTCCACCGGATCAAAGACGACAATACGGTGTTCAACGCTATCCACAACGTATACCCGGCCATCCGAGTCGACTTCAATACCACCCATGCCCATAAACTGACCATTGCGCAGACCCTTTGAACCGAAGGAGTGGAGGTGGGTCCCATCTCGTTTGAAGATAGAGAATCTCCAGTTTCCGGAATCTGCTATCAGGTAGCGGTCATCTGGCAGGAGGCGAATCACACCTGGATGCCAGAGCTCACCAACACCATTCCCCGGCTCACCCAGTGCGAACAGCGGTGTGTCATCCGTGTCAAAGACGTGCATCAACAGCGGCTTGCGACAGCCCGTCAGGCGCTCCGCCTCTTCCTCGTGGACATTCCAGCGGCCCTGATACCCCTGGTCGCCATCGGCTGGCATCCCGCTGACAACCCACATCCGTCCATCGGCATCCTTGTCAATTGACCCAGGGCCGCCGGCAAACTCGCCAAGGCCGCCACCACGCTTTCCGAGGTCTGCGACGCGGTTACCATTTGCATCAAAGCGCCGGATGATTTGCTGGAGGCCATCGAGGACCAAGAGGCGTCCTTGTGCATCAAGCATAAAGTCTGTGGGATGTGCGGCTGGCAGATAAATCTGGCTTAGATATTCCCCATTTTGGTTGAACTGTTGCGCTCTGCGGTTGTAAATGTCACCGACCCAGACCGTTCCATCATCAACAACCCGAATTCCACCCGTTTCGCGGAACATCCCTTCATCCCGACCTTCGCTGCCCCACGTCAGAGCCCAGCTGCCATCCGCATTGAATTTTGATACACGGCTACACAGATGTTCCGAGACAAAGAGTGAGCCATCTTTTGCAAGGGAAATGGCACCTGGCCGGCTGAGAGTTCCTTGCCCCGTTTTCTTGCTCGACCAGTGCATTTGGCATTCACCAGCCGTGTCGAACACAGAAACAGCGGCGTTCCCACGGTCGGTTACATAGATTGTGGATGGCGTTACAGCTATCCCAACGGGCTGGTCGAGCTGGCCGGGGAGGTTGCCAAAGCTGCCAAACGAAAAGAGAAAGCTCCCATTCGATTGATAGACCTTGACGCACGCTCCGGCGTGATCGACAACATAAATCCTGTCTAAAACCGGGCAGGCGGCGATGCCATGCGGACACAGGAGGAGGCCATCCGCAGTGCCAAACCCTCCAAGGCAAAATGTAACATCCCCGCTTGGTAGATCAACCTCGTAAACACTTGCGCAGAGGCTATCGGTTACGAGAATGCCCCTTCCCGGAAGACTCGTCATGTGACTGCCTTCTGAGACCACAGCACAGCCATTAGA
>CAIRTT010000097.1 GCA_903881535.1 uncultured Armatimonadota bacterium | reverse complement strand
TTTGTGTTTTCCCTGTGTTTGTTGCTAGTTCCTATTAAAAGTAGAAACTGGCACAGGGACGATACTAGGCCAGTATTTGTACTATTAGCCTTCACAGTGCGACTAAACTTTTATAAACTTTTAATGTTAATGACTCCATGGTGAATCAAGTATATTGATTAGTCTTAATTTAACATTAATAAATGCTCAATTGTGATTGTGAAACGCTGAAAATGTGGTCAGAGTTCAGATTTGATTCTGTGGTCGTTGTGAACGCCGACATCACGTAAAATCTAAAAACATCAGCGAAAAAGGCAGCCGATTCATGTGGCTGCCTTTTTTGATAGGGTGATTCGGCTCTATATGCAAGTCGAAGCATGAGCTATCTGCTCGTTTATGGAGCCACTGGTACTTTGTCTTTCACCAACCTTTTGATGACCTCTCCCATAATCTTGCCATGCTCTGCAGCATACTTCCCGCGTAAATCTGGTCTAGCGATAAGCCGTTCAATCAGGGCTTCTCGTTCTGCACCCGTAAGCTCTTCGGTACGGTCCACATAACCAGGTCTGAAAATCACATAGTAGGGACTCAGGTTTAGTGTCTTAACGAATTCAGCTGCCTGTTCATCTGGAATCTGCTGGCCCAGGATTTCCGTAAAGCCCTGTTTGATCTCGCCAACCTTGCCGACAAGGTTAGACTGGGCAAAGACATACGCTGCGAGTGTGTCGCCCGTCAACCGTTTTGCATCAGTCTTTGGGAGGTAGACCTTAACCCAAACTGTGGCTTTCGGGAGCTTCTTTAGCAAGGCATCTAGGAGGTCTTCTGCAACTGTTGTCGCCAAGTCAATTCCCGTGACATCTACCTTTGCACCACTGCTTGATGTGTCAGCAAAGATATTGGCTCCGACAGACTTTGGCAGCTTTCCAAGGAGGAAGCCAAGGCTTGGCTTTTGTACGGAAACGGTGGGAGGCTGCGTAGCTTGCACCTTATGGTTGGAAATTGAACCAAGAGGGAGAGACGTCCCGCTTAGGAACATCGACAGCAAAACGAGTGTGGTCATGGCCAAACCCTATCAGGGTGTACAGCCCCGATGTCAATCACAATCGGTCGCATTGGTGCGTCTATAACTATAATTTAGAAAAGTTTAGTGATTATTTCGCGACGAAGTGACATATCCAGCCTCGGTGAGGATGCCATCCACCCTTACATCCAAAGTATCCATCGGGACCGAATCGATCAGCAGCTCATTCCAGCAAACGCCAATCTTGATGGTCTTATCCGGGATTCTTGCAAGCAATCTGTCGTACCAGCCTCCACCAAAACCAAGGCGGCCACCATCCTTGGAAAACGCTAGCCCAGGGATGAAAATGGCATCTAGAGCTGTCAAATCAGCAAGGGCAGTCGACTCAAGAGGCGGCTCAATCACGCCAAATGGACCACGAACCAGCGCTGTCGTATTGGTTATCATCACCAAATCCAGCTGGTTCTCTGGCATCATCCTGGGGGCGTAGACTCTTGCAGCTTGCCTGACGATCAGCTGCTGCGATGGGGTCCAAATGTCAGGCTCGCCCGGCAGTGGAATAAACACTGCGATGTGTATCCAGGAGCGCTCTGCAATCAAGGCAAGAAACGCATCCGATAGCCGTGTCGACACTTCATCCAACACAGCGGCATCCTGAGACAAAAACTCCGCGCGCTGGCGTCTCGCCCACGCACGGAGTGCTTTCTTGTCTGCATCAAACGCTGATATTGGCACTAGCCGCCCATCGGAGTCAGTGTTAGGCCGCCACCTACAGGGCTCTCTTCGTCAGCGCCGAGCATTTCGCCAAAAATCCTATGCGCATTGCTGTAGAGAATACGATGGCGTTCATCTTCTGTTAGGTCAAGTTCATCGAGGAGTGCCAGAACTGCCGCCGGGTCAGTTCCAGGTGAACCGGACCCGAAAACAAGCTTGCGGCAGCCGCCCATGCGCTGAATCGCAAAGGCAATCTTCTCACTCGTAAGCGCTCCACTGAAGTCAAGGAAGAGGTTTGTTGGGCGCACGGCGTAGTCGATGGCTTCACGCCATTCATCCCCGCCCATACCGCTCGCAATCACCTTGCCGGTGCCGAGGAAACTCGCGATGTCGACCGCGTGGTGCATCGCAGCAGCGGTTGGAGTATGAATCAGCAAGGCCTTGCCGTAGCGTCGGAACACAGTAAGCAGATCCTGACAGCGTGCCAGTGTTACAGGTTCGCCTGTCGCTGGGTTTGGGTACAGCACTGCGCCGACGAAGTTGTCGTGGAACATGTACTTGCGCATTAAATTTGCGCTTTCATCATGTTGATTCGGCTGAATCACAAGCCAGCCCTTGAGCACAACGCCGCCACCCTTTGAGCCTGCTGCCTCGTAAACGGCATCATTTCCCGCAACCATGTCGTAGCGCCGTGCCAATGCACTGGCAAAGCATCCAAGCGTGATGCCACGCTGGAGCAGCTGCCCTTTAACGTGTTCGGGTTGATTCCAGCTGGGCGCGGCGGTCGTCGGGCCCCATTGGCCGTGGATGTCACAGATCACGCAACACCTCCCGCAAACATCGTTTGTGCGTTTCCAACGAGGACATCGTGTTTTTGCTCATCTGAGATGTGGGACATCTTGACCACTGCAACGGCGCTTGTAAGAGAGCCAAACGCAATCGATCCGGAGCCAAACAACACACGCTTACTGGTCATCGTGTTCACCACGAGGTCAATTTCGCCAATACCGCGCATCCCGTTTGTACAAAGGTACAAATTCGGCATTGCGGGTGCGAGGGCGATGATTTCAGAAATGCTCTCGCTGGTCACGCCTTGTGCGATGACCGGGCCTTTGTACCC
>CAIRTT010000096.1 GCA_903881535.1 uncultured Armatimonadota bacterium | reverse complement strand
ATGCACTCGGAATAGGCTGCGGGATACCCGACGCCCTGCTTGCCCGAGTTACCCGCGGCGGCAACAATGACAACACCCTTTTTGGATGCATAGGTACACGCACTGCGGATAACGGCATCGGGGAAGGGACTGCCAAGGCTCATATTTATGACATTGGCGCCCTTGTCGGCTGCCCAGCGAATGGCATCGGCGATGTCGGCACTGGTCCCAGACCCGGCAGCGCTCAGAACCTTGAGAGGCATGATGGTTGCGCCGTAGGCGAGGCCTGCGACACCTTCGGAATTATTGGTTGCTTCGGCGATGGTCCCCGCGACATGGGTTCCGTGGCCATGGTCATCGTATGGATCAGTATCCCGATTCACAAAGTCATAGCCGGCCGTAAAGGTGGTCAATCCGAAGTCGCGGCAGGCTTGCCCCTTGCCGCTGGTCGTGCCAGAGACGCCGGTATCGATCACGGCAACGACAACACCTGTTCCACGGGAGCGCTTCCATGCGGCTTCTGCACCAACCATTTGGAAGTTCCACTGCTCGGCATAGCGAGGGTCATTTGGAGTGGCTGAGAGCACTTTGCCCGTCGCCGGTTTAACCGCTGATTTGCCCGTTTGACGCATTTGCAACGGCAGGAAATCAGGGTCGAGCTGGTAGGTGTGCTCGTTGTCGTAGGCATCGATATTGGACGATGCCTTCAGCGCCGCAAGGGCTTTGACGCGCTCCGCTGCAGACAGAAAGACTTGGTAGACATGGTTACTGGATGCCACTACGGAGTTTGGTCTCCAGCGGCCGCCGATTTTTGCTTGCAGCTGGGCGATTTCCGCTTTGGATGCCTTGTCTGCGATATCGACAATCAATGGGGATGTCTGTGCGGATGCGAGGCTTGCGACACCGGCAACGATGGCGGTGGCGACGAAGAGGTTGCGAATCAAAGCCTTCATACTGCTGGCTCCTGCTTCAATTGAGGGTTGCGCTCAAGGATATAGTCGTAGCGGTCACGGGTGCGCCCGGTTCGCATGTCAAACAGAGGAGTCCCACCCGCATAATTGGTACCTTTTGGGTCCCCAAAATCATTGCGGCCTTCAGCCTTAATCCAGGCATCAATGCGCTTCTTTGTCGCTTCATCCACTGCCATACTGTTCAACCCTACCTTACTGCATTCTACCTATGAAACGTCCTGATGGTTCCCTGTACGACAACTCGGCACAGAGGCGCGAATCCGGAAGCAGAATTTGCCGAATTTCCTAACGGAATGCGTAATACGAGAGACTTATTAGCAGCATCCGAATCTCCCGGTGGACGCTGCACTCGATTTTGCGGTAACTTGCACGCATCGACAGGGTTTTCAATACTCACACCCTGTGCCGGGAACAACACTTAATGATTACAACGAACAGTGGTCTTCAGTACGAAGACATCACCATCGGGCAGGGACCAACCGCCGCAAAGGGCCAAAATGTCTCTGTCCACTACACCGGTGTCCTCGAAGATGGAACCCAGTTCGACAGCTCGGTCGGCCGCGGACCATTTGAGTTCACTCTGGGTGTCGGGATGGTAATCAAGGGCTGGGACGAAGGCGTTGCCGGGATGCAAATCGGTGGCAAGCGCAAGCTCGTGATTCCAGGCAACCTCGCCTATGGTGACCAAGGCTTCCCGGGAGTTATCCCCCCCAATGCAACACTCACCTTCGATGTTCAGCTGCTAAGCGTGTCCGGGGATGCACATTTGGAAGCCACACCCATCGATGAAAGCGCATTGACAACCACCGCAAGTGGTCTGCAGTACGCTGACATCGTTGTCGGGGATGGCACTGAAGCAAAGCACGGTAATGTTGTCGCTGTGCACTACACGGGCATCCTCGAAGATAGAACGCAGTTCGACTCCAGCCGTGGCCGTGGACCATTCGAGTTCCCGCTCGGTGGTGGCCGTGTGATCAAGGGGTGGGATGAAGGCGTTGCCGGCATGAAAATCGGCGGACACCGCAAGCTCGTGATTCCAGGCAACCTCGCCTATGGCGACCAGGGCTACCCAGGCGTAATTCCCCCCAATGCAACACTCATCTTCGATGTGGAACTCATCGGAGTGAAAGGCTGATATAGATACACCATGATGACAAAGTACTTTCTGGCGGCATCCGCCATTCTTGGACTTCTCGCCGCAGGCTGTGATCAGCCGAAGGCAGTGGAAACCACTGACACTGTTGCGTTGAATAAAACCGAACCTGCAGCAGCGGCGGATGGCAAGCCTGTTGCAGGGCCTCCTGCACCGCCTGCACCTGCGGCTGATGCGACATCCGAAATCGCCAAAATGGGCCCAACCACTAAAAAGCTTGAAACTGGCCTCGAAATCGAAGAGCTCAAAGTTGGCTCGGGCGATGAAGCCAAGACTGGTACCACAGTCAAGGTTCACTACACTGGCTGGCTCACCGATGGCAAGAAGTTCGACAGCTCTGTTGACCGCAATGAGCCATTTGAGTTCTCGCTCCCAGGTCAGGTGATCCAAGGCTGGAATGATGGCGTTCCGGGTATGAAAGTCGGCGGAAAGCGCAAGCTTAAGATCCCGGCAAAGCTTGGCTACGGCGAGCAGGGCGCAGGCCAAGACATCCCACCTGGAGCCACACTGATCTTCGAAGTCGAGCTGCTCGAAGTCAAGAAGTAGTCGCTTCTAACAAGCCGATTCTATTCGGTTGCAGACATGAAAAAGTCCCCGGAAACCCAGGGGCTTTTTCATTGTTTTGATTGCGTCTCTACGCGAACTCCACCACCATGTCGATCTCAACTGGAATATTCCCCGGGAGGCTGGCGGCTCCCACAGATGTCCTTGCATGACGGCCATTCTCACCAAAGACATCCTCGAGGAGATCTGAACAGCCATTCATGACTTTGGGATGTTCTGTGAAGTCATCCGTGGCATTCACCAAACCGAATACTTTCACAATCTGCGTGACGCGGTCGATTGTGCCAAGCTCGTGCGCAATCACACCTAACAGCTGAATCCCCGTCTGACGGGCATAGGCGTAAGCTTCTTCGATAGTGACATCACGGCCGACCTTGCCGATGTAAGGGCCATCCGCCTTACCCGCAAGGAACAGAAGATTTCCAGTTTTCACGGCATGGATATAGTTGCCTGCGGGCTCTGGCGGCGGGGGCAGGGTGATTCCAAGCTCGATGAGACGCTGGCTGGGGGGTGTTTTCATGGCGATAAATCCTCGTGTCAGCCAGCGTACAACACCCGCTGAATCTCTTCCAACCCAGTCTTTTACAAACTGCCTTTCGCTACGGAAATACAGAAAGCCCAGGGCATTTCAATTGTGTATGCGCTGATACGTGTCCCGATTGAACGACACGGATGTTCGTATTACCGGCATCAATGCCGATACCCGTCTCGATTCCTGGTCCAAAGAGTGCGTTTAAGTGCATCCACAATCCCCCCAAACATCGGGTTCACAGCACCAGCGGTTAGGCCTGCCAAAGCCTTGGTGCTTTTGCGATTGTCGGGTGTGACGGATTTATACGCTTAGTCCTGTTTGCCAAATCAAACAAGGTTAGGTGACATTACCGGGTGTCCTAATTCGAGTGATGTTCTTAATATTGGTAGTAAGGTTTGAAGCGATTACGTTCCTAAGTTGGAAAGAACAAATGTGTGGATGCCATGTTGTTGTTGCACCGGGGAATGACTCTCGGAAACATCGCGTTACGGTATGACTCAACGTAACAAAAGTTACCCAAATGGAAGTGATTTGTATAAGTTTTGCGGAGTGATTTAGGATTGAGATGCAAGTATGCGTGGCGTTGTCAGCTAAAAATCTTATTGCTAAATATTGATGCTTATACATACTCCTGAAAGGTCAATAAGCAGGTATGAACGCTTAAAAAACCTTTGCCATTGGGTCAAATTCAGGGTGAAATCTGCCATCAGATCATCCCCTCCCCCACCGTGCGGTGGACCCCCCGAAATGTTAAACGTGAACGACCAGCTCTCCATCTCCCAGACCGAAATTCCACACTCTCTACAGGAGGCTTGGAGCACTGCTCATCAGGATCTCCTTGAGCGGCTCGAGAGCAGCGTAACCCTTAACAAATTCCGGGATGCCCGCTTGGTTTCGTGGTCATCCGGCGCGGATGATTCGCTTTCTCTCGATATCGAAGTGCAGGGCGACTTCATCGCTCAGTGGGTTCGTGTTCGTCACGTCTCGCTCTTAACAAAGCTTGTCGCGGACAACCTCGACACCAATGTAGACAATGTTCGTATTAACTTGGTGGTTCGTAAAGCGGAACCAGCTGCTGCCCGTCAGGCCCCGACCAGGATTCAAGCCAAGCGTCCAGCCCCTGAAACGACGACGGGTGATGTGCGTGCAAGCGGCTCTGGTTCGACAACCAGGTCGGTTTACATCAAGCCTAATCTAAACCGTGCCTTTACGTTTGAGACATTGGTCCGTGGGAAAGCCAATCAACTGGCGGTCTCGTGTGCGGCGGCGATCTGTGAGTCACCGGGTGAAATTTACAACCCGATGTTTCTGTATGGTCCGAGCGGCAATGGCAAGACGCATACGCTGCATGCAATTGGCCATGCGGTTCAGCAAAGGCATCCAGAGTTGCGCGTTGGCTACGTTTCCGGCGAGGCATTTCTAACGGAGTTTTTGGAATCGCTCCGCGAGAATCGAACGGCGCAGTTCCGTAAGAAGTTTCGCCAGCTGGATGTTCTGCTCGTGGATGACATCCAGTTCCTAGGCGGCCGTGAAGCAACGGTCGAAGAGTTCTTTCATACATTCAATACACTGCAGCAATCTGGACGCGCATTGGTCATTGCAAGTGACCGTGCACCGCGTGACCTGCCTGGAATGGATGAGCGGATTCGTACACGTCTTGCGGCGGGGATGGTGGCACAGCTCGCATCCCCGGAGCTCGAGCTGCGTATCGCGATTCTTCAGTCAAAGCTGTTGCGTGATCAAGCTGGGCAGATGGTGCCATTGAATGTGCTTGAGTACATCGCTCAGTGCGTGACCAGCTCCGTCCGTGCGCTTGAGGGTGCATTGGTGCGCTTGCTTGCGATGGCTGGTGTTTCGGGTGAGCCGATCACGATTGATCTCGCAAAGGATGCCCTGATCGATATCGCGGACAACGCCCCGGTGGCACCGCTTGCGGTTTATGGACATACGATTCGCCCAATACCTCCGCACAAGCTTGTGGGCATCCTCCAGGATGTTCTTGAGGAAACGTTGCACATTGATCGCGCAGCGCTTGTGGGTTCGCGACGGGACCGCCCGACGGTGCAAGCGCGTCACATTGCGATGTATCTGATACGCGACATGACGGGTGCAAGTCTTGCAGCGATTGGGGATGTCTTTGGCGGCAAAGATCATACCAGTGTGAGACATGCGTGTGAGAAGGTTCAGCTCGCGATGAATACCGAGACGGCGTACATGCAACAGATTCAACAGCTGCGCAATAAGGTGACGTTACGGTTGACATCGAGAAGCATGGAATAGGCTTCACGTGTTTTGTAAAACCCCACATCGGTGCAAACCAGTGTGGGGTTTTCTTGTTTCTTTTGATAGGGCCTATGAAGATGTCACAGACAGCGCTTTTAAGTGCCTTTGCGGTTGACATCGAGAAGCATGGAATAGGCTGTTTTGATATTCGCCACGAAAACTCATTTTGGTACGCCGATGTGGGTTTTTCTTTTGTATTGGAGGCACGGTCAGGGATATCTGTTTCCCTCCAGGTGAGGTGTTTTGGCCGTACTCGGGACATCATCAGGATGCATTGCTTAGCACTCTGAATGACCGTTGTAGGAATCAACAGAGAAACATCACCTATGAGATCTTTCTTCCTAAATGAGTGGGCAATGCT
>CAIRTT010000095.1 GCA_903881535.1 uncultured Armatimonadota bacterium | reverse complement strand
GCAATATTGTTCCAGCCAGACGCACCGATGAGTCGCTCCTCACCATAGATGAATTCCTGACGGCCGGCCTTGACGGTCAGAGGAAATTCTTTTTGGTTGCCGAGGGTGACAAACGCTTGATGCAGGTCAATCGTGTCCGATTCCGGGCCGTAGCCCAGTTTTTTAATAGTGCCGGCGACCGCCGGGTTGTTCGCGTAGGCATAACGCAAATCGCTGTAGGCGGTGCTGGCCTGAGCCTCGCCATATAGGCTCCACCATGGGTCGTTGTAGCCGATATGAAAACGCGAGCGGGTCAGCCAGTATTCATTATTCACGGCGGCATCGTGGGCACGGAAATCCAGCGAACCGGCCTGACCTTGAATCGCCATGCCTTCCTTCGCCTCTAAACGCGCGCGAATCTGACCGCCAATATCCCACCCCTTGAAATCAGCGGACTGCTGGCGCAACCACTCGTTCGCCAGACCGGGGCTGGCGACGGGCTTGGCGGCGACGGCAGCCGTAACGGAAGCAGCGGGTTTATCCTGCGCCAGAGCCGGCATGGTGGCAGCCAGGGCGAGAGTGATGAGTGAGGCGGGTTTAGTGCTCATTATTTTTAGGTTCAGATTGCTAGCGTATAGATCTTCAATTTCTGGTTTGGAAAAAGCCAGCAACATGGAGAATGGGGTGATGGCTCTCACCGCGTATAGAAGATTCGGCGGGATACAAATCATATTTTACTGCAACAAATTGGTATTGACCAAAACCCGACTAAAAATCGTCCCATGAACGTCCACTGATAGGAATTCACTTTCTGGACGCTGTGCGGTTCAGGGAGAATTGCTTTGGCGTCAGTTTATCGGTAGGGATTATGTCTCTCCATGATAGGCTGACAACAATTTTCGGCTGCAGCCACGACCACAACTCTTAATTCCCAAGCTGCTCCATCTGATCATCAATTCCATTCCTGTTTCTATCCAAGATGCGCCGCAGCAGCCGATGCCGAAGCGCGAACAACCAGTGCGACTTGCCACTACCCTGCGCTCCGCCGTAACCGATGGCCGTCGGCCCGACAGCATGGGCGCAATGCCGCGCAGCATCGCAGGCGATTAATTGTCGTTCCTGCAACCACGCGTCGCCCTTCACCAAGTTGAACGTCTGATCCATACGAAAACCGGCCCGAGCCGCTGCGTTGGGGGAAATCGCGTGCGGCGTCACGGCTTCACATCGTGCCCATCGACGACATTGGTCGGAGGCGTTGCCATCTGGTAGGCCTTGCGGATGAGTTCCTCCCATTCGATCGACACATTGCCCACTTGCAGAGTGTGGACCTCCTTGATCTCTGACGGCATCCCAGCGGCGAACTGTTTTAACTTGAACGCTAGGTCCAGCATTCGCGCCATGCCTTCGAAGCCCACGTCCGTCCCGACTTGGGCCACCCCTGACGCGCTGCCACACGAGCCGGGCAGTCATACCTCAGGCTTAACCATTCCACTCGAACCTTCTTGCATCCGCTGAGAGCAGTGGTTTTCAACAGCGACCGTCGCGGCCCCATGTCGAGATAAGCTTTGAGCGCCGCAAGTAGCTGCATGGTTTCCTTCGGCAACCTCTCAAAGGACTTCACACCCTGTTTTCAGCGCGCCGTGCGCCCCACAGACGTCGCTTCTACTTTGTTATTCATTTTCGACCTATTTAATTCTAACCAATTCAGGGATAGATATATCCGTCGATTGAAGCCAGTTGAAGAACGTCGCAAGAGCCTCGTCAGACCTTACATGAAAAGAATACCTCTCTTCAGTTTGGTTACAGCGGTTGCGGTTGTTGGATTTGCAAGCTCCGCCCAAGCAGGGTTGTCTATTGGGTTCTTTTTTGGGTTGCCCGCGCCAGTCTTTCACGCTCCGCGTGCTGTGGTTGTCGTTCAACCGCCGTGCCCGCCGGTCGTCGTGTATCACCCCGTGAGACACTGCGAGCCCATCGTGTATCAACCCACGCTGCGTTGTGCACCAGTCGTGTATGTCGCGCCGGGTTACGAACGGCATTACGACTATCGCGATCAACGCGGCTATGACCATCGCCGAAGCGAACACAGTTATCGGAGCGACGATCGCGGTCATGACCGTGGCGGACACCGCTAAGTTCTGAATCTATTCCTTCACCCGGAGGTCACCAAAGTCTTCCGGGTTTTTCGTTCATGCCCACTCAGTCTCGGACCAATGGTATTGAGGGAAAGGACACCCGACCCCAAGGAGGGTGATCACTTCCTCTCTGCCTGTTTTGTATTTTGGTGTCCCATTCCTTTATAGGATGTGAGCCCTCATCGCCGATTTATTCGTTAACCCTGTGGTGAGCAGGCCAATAAAGCCCGCCAGTGTGACAATTGACCTCTGCGTCCTTCAACCGAGACACATATCGCTTGGACGTGGCTGAGCTTATCTGTAATTGACTGGTGGCTGTCTCGGAGACTGCATTG
>CAIRTT010000094.1 GCA_903881535.1 uncultured Armatimonadota bacterium | reverse complement strand
ATCCTCGAGGCCGAGGCGCTTGATGGTGTCGATGACCTGGCCGACGTGTTTGTCGAGCTCACGGATCATTGCGGCATAGGTTGCGCGTGGATTCTGGTTTGGCAGATAGGACTTCCCACCGATGTAGGGCGTGTCAGTGCCATGTTTGCCGATCTCAGCTTTAGTGGCATCCGGGGGAGCCTGCAGGGCGAGGTGCGGGATAGTGGTTGGGATGTAGCAGAAGAACGGTTCGTTTTTGTGGGATTCAATCCAGTAGCAAGCTTCCCGGGTGATGCGTTCCGGGGCGTACTCGTTGCCAATAAAGCCATCATAGGACTTGGAGTCCGCCGGGTTGTCGGTGGGTTTGAGCTTTTGATTCGGGCTGAAATCCGGGTTGTTCAAAGCGACTTTGCGGCCACCATCATCGAGGAAAGCTGGGTAGTGGTTATGCGCATGGCGCTGTCCATGGTAGCCAAAGAAACGGTTGAAGCCGCGTCTGAGGGGCTCACCAGAATTGCCTGGTTTTCCGAGGCCCCATTTGCCAAATCCACCGCAGATATAGCCAAGGTCACTGAGGACTTCACTCAGGAGCGGGGTGTTTGTTGGGACGGGCATCTGCTCATCGGCGCCGACATCTTTGTTATCTCGTATGGGAGCGTGCCCAGAGTGGAGTCCGGTCATGAGGACGCAGCGCGATGGTGCGCAGACGGGGCTTCCGCTGTAATGGCGGGAGAAGCGCATGCCTTGCTCAGCCAGCTTGTCGATGTTTGGTGTTGAGAAACGTCGCTGGCCAAAGCAGGAAATATCTCCGTAGCCAAGGTCATCGGCGAGGAAAAAGACGATGTTTGGGCGGCGGGCTGTCCGAGGGTTAGTAGGGTTGGAACGGGTGAACATGGCGTTGGATGCTCCTGTGGGGCAAAGTCCATTCCCGGTGGAATTACCGGTAGTCTACATGAGATTTACGGTCCAGCCACAAAGCAGAAACCCCGGGCTATCGTTAGATAGTCCGGGGCCCGGGGGGAGACCGAATGCTTTCACCAGAGGTGTTAGCCCACCTTTACTTTCTGGCCTGGGATTAGCCGCTTTCCGGGTGACCGTGGATTCAAATAATGAACCCCTTCAAACGTAATCTGCAGAATCTCAAGTGACACTTTCGTGTCTGATCTTTCTGCATTTATCATTCGCCAGTGACCCGTTTGCTTGCTTCCAAAGACAATCTGTGAAGTGTGTTTGATTCGCTGGGTTTTCGGATCAAACTTTTCGGCTGACATTCCGGTCACTTTGAGCAGGTGCTCAAGGTTTGCCCGGCTTGCTTTTACCACGTGCCAGTTATTCGGCAGGCTCCTCGCATCTGAATAGGACTTGAGGTCTGCCAAGGAGTCACGGTCGGGATCAAGCGACACACTGACCACGACAGTTTCCCTGCGAAGCTTTGGCGACATCATCGCTAAAATCTTCTTCAAGTTCATTGTTGTGCCAGGGCAGGACCCATTACACCGGGTGTAGAAGAACTGGATTATCATGTTCTTCCCTTCACTTAGTGCTGCCACCGTGGTCGCCGTACCATCGCTTTTTGTGACGATGGTATCTGGCGTCCATAGGTGTTGGACATGCTTTTGTGTCAGGACGATGGGGACCCGCGGAATCCGCGGGTCGATCTGAATAGGGTCTTCCTTAAGGGATGACATTGTACCAAGCCATCATTGCCATATCTTCGTGTGCCAAGTTGTGGCAGTGGAACACGTAGGGGCCGGTGAATGTGCGGAAAGATACATAGAGCTGGACTGGGCTGGTGTTTGACAACAGCACTACATCCTTACGACCGCGCTCCCAAGGTTGTGGTGTTGTTCCACCCCGCTTGAGGATACGGAAGAACTCCTGGTGGATGTGGAGTGGGTGATCCCATCCGCCACCACGTACGGTGACGTTCCAGATTTCTGCCGAGCCAAGCTTTGGCTGGAAGATTGGGACGTTCGGGTTCCAAGGCTTTCCATTGATTGTCCAGAAGCCGCCGACCTGAGACAGTTCGATTGTTCTGGTTGCCACCACACGGGTCATGTCGACTGGCGACAATGGACGCAGAACAGCTGGAACACGGCTTGGGTCTGGAGCTGCAGTTGTGCCCTGAACACGGAACAGCACGAGTGGTTCACCGGTCGGGGACACGCCAAGAGGCTTGTTTCCATCGGTCTGGATGAGGTGGTCGTTGAGTGTGATCTGCGTTCCGTTGGCAAACTTGCTGAAGTCGACCACGATTTCGTAGCGCTCAGCATTGCCCTGCTGATGTTGTGTGACCGTTACAGGTGCTGGGAGCAGGCCACCATCGGATGCGATGATCTGGAATGGAACACGAACGTTGCCGTTCCAGATGCGGAACATCCACTCACGAGCCAGAGATCCACCCAAGAGGCGGAAGCGGTACTTGCGGCGCTCAACCGTGAGGTATGGCTTTACTTTACCGTTGACTGTCTTGAGGTTACCGACTTGGCCCTTGGTGTCAAGCTGGTTGAACAACAGGGAACCATCGGCGTTCAGGGCAACATCACGGAAGACGAGAGGCACATCGTATGCACCGGATGGCAGTCGCAGAGCGGCTGGGTTGACGTCATTTTCGTTGCCGGAGTCAAGGTCATCAAAGTGGAGGGACATTCCAGCGAGACCACGGTAAACGTTGGCTGCTGTATAGTCGATACAGTGGTCGTGGTACCAGAGAGTTGATGGCCATTCGTTCGAGTCATTGTCAGGAACGATATTTGGGATCAGGTGGTCACGGTAGGTACCAGGGGTGATGAAGTCGAGTGGCCAGCCATCATCCATTGGGGACTGGTGTCCACCGTGGTGGTGCATCGTTGTTTCAGGGATGCCGAAACCAACGTGTGCTGGATTGAGATTGTTGATACGGCGGATAACCGTTGGAATGCCGCGGCGGTTGATGAACGTTGGGCCAGGGAAAGTGCCGTTGTACAGCCACATCTTTGTTGCTGGCAGGTCACGGTGAAACTGGTGAAAGCCTTCCGCTTCTATGAGCTCGTGGTAGTTCGGTGCACCAAACGCAGTGACGCGTGGGT
>CAIRTT010000093.1 GCA_903881535.1 uncultured Armatimonadota bacterium | reverse complement strand
CACATGGCAAGCTGCTCCTACGCCGCATCGCGATGGACATCACCGGTATCATGCCAACCGCATCCGAGCTGGATGCTTTTCCTGACAAACCAACCCAAGCGGACATAAAGAAGGTTGTCGACACCTACCTTGCAAGCCAGGAATATGGCCGCCGTTGGGGACGCCACTGGTTGGATATCGCGCGCTACGCCGAGTCGAGCGGCAAAGATGCCAACATCGCGTATCCGGAGGCATGGCGCTACCGAGACTACGTCGTTGATAGTTTCAATGCGAACAAACCATACGATGCGTTTATCCGTGAGCAAATCGCAGGTGATCTGCTTCCTTCTGCATCCACCGCTCTCTCAGCCACCCAAACGATTGCTACAGGCTATCTGGCCATTGGCGCGAAGTCACACACAGAGCGAAACACACGGCAATTCCGCCTGGATGTCGCAGATGAGCAAATCGACGCCATCGGGCAAGGGATTCTTGGTCTCACAGTCGCCTGCGCCCGCTGCCATAACCATAAAACAGATCCTATTTCTCAGGGTGCTTACTATCAGCTAGCTGGAATATTTCTGAGTACTGAAACGCATACGGCATCAGCGCCGACGAATCAACAGCGTCAGGGCTCGGATGGAATTGCTCTCTCCCAGGATGCAGGCGTTTACCGTCCAACGGGTCTCTCACCCTTTGAGCAGCGCTTGTTGACGAATCAATTGTCCACGCTTGTCCAACAGCGCGATGAGTTGATTCAGGCCCAGCGCCGTAACCGGACCGCCGGCAACGGAGGGCTTGTTGCTCTGCGATCCCGTATCGGTGTGCTTGAGCATCAGCTAAGCCGTTACGATGCATCCGGACGCGTGAAACCCTACGCCATGGGAGCATCGGAAAAGATTATCCTCGAAGACAGCCCTATCTACGAACGTGGTGAGCGGGAACAACCGGGTGAGATTGTGCAGCGCGGTATCCCTGCATTTCTGGGAGTATCTACTGAAACATCCGTTCCACGGACCGCAAGCGGACGCCTTCAAGCAGCAGACTGGCTGGCCTCAAAGAACAACCCCCTGACGGCGCGCGTGTTTGTAAACCGCGTTTGGCACTATTTGTTTGGTCGGGGGCTTGTCGCGAGCTGTGACAACTTTGGTGTGACCGGGATGCGTCCGGACCACCCAGAGCTCCTCGATTACATCGCCATTCGGTTTATGGACAGCGACTGGGACATTAAGAGCCTCATCCGCGACATCATGCTCACGAAAACCTATCAACTGGATTCGACGCCGGGGACTAAAGCTGCACAGCTTGACCCGGAAAACATCCAGCTGTCCCACCAGCGCGTTCGCCGAATGGATGCTGAATCGATTCGGGACAATATTTTGGCGGTGAGCGGTGACTTGGATTTGCGGGTACCAGATGCATCCCCGATGGTAAAAGTCGAAGGTCAGTTTGCGCGCAGGCCGGCGTTCGACCCACAGACATTGACCATCCCCTACCGCTCGGTTTATCTTCCGATTGTGCGCGACATCCTCCCGGATGCCCTTTCAGTGTTCGACATGGCCGAGCCATCGCTGGTGACCGGAGTCCGTGAAGAAACCACGGTGCCATCCCAGGCGCTGTTCCTCTTGAATGCTCCATTTGTCATCGATGCTTCTATAAAGGCATCTGGACGTATTCCAGCTGCAAGCCGGACGCAGGATGAACGGATTGAGAGTGCATTCCGGATGATCCTTGGGCGGATGCCAAGTGCCAAGGAAGTGACTGCAAGCAAGGCATTCTTGGACAGTTTTGTACCAGAATCACAGTCAAACATCGGTGTTTACAGCCGTGTTGCGCGTAATCCGGAACGTGCCAGATGGACAGTTTTCTGTCAGTCCCTCATGGCAACCGTTGAGTTTCGCACCATTCGATAGAGAAAGAGGCCCCCTATGTCCGATGAAATCCTTAGACGAACATTATTGACCCGCCTTGCTGGTGGGTTTGGAACGCTGGCCTTTTCTGCATTCGCGACAACCGATGCCCTTGCGCAAGCGGCAGTCAAAGCGACAAACAAACCGGTGAATCCCCTTGCTCCAAAGGCTCCTCACTTCCCGGCCAAAGCAAAACATGTGATCTGGCTTTGTATGCGCGGAGCTCCAAGTCATGTCGATACATTTGACTACAAGCCGGAGCTTGAGGAGCGTAACGGGATGCCGGGTCCTGGGCGCCTCGGCCGTGGCGCAAAACTTTTGAAATCCAAGTGGGCTTTTGAACCAAGTGGTGACAGTGGCCTTTGGATCAGCTCGCTTTTTCCAGAGCTGCGCAAGCATGCAGACAAAATGTGTCTGATACGCAGCATGCATACGGATCAACCAGCGCATGCGCAAGCCTTTGTCCAAATGCACACCGGGAGTTTTCAGTTTGTCCGGCCAAGTGTTGGCGCCTGGACCCTCTACGGGCTTGGTACAGAAAACCAGAATCTGCCGGGCTTTCTGAGTATCAAGCCACCTGCCGGCAATGGCGGTGCACAAAACTACGGCTCGGCATTCCTACCGGCGATTTACCAGGGAACACCGATTGGTAAGGGAAACCAGCCGATTGCAAGCAGCAAAGCAGACTATATTGCGAGTCCCCTGCTCAAGCCCGCTTCACAGCGCCAACAGCTCGATTTCATCCAGAAACTACATGCTGAGGCACTCGCTACGACACCACATTTAGAGCAGGTTAATGCAGCGATTACCAGCTATGAGCTGGCCTTCCGGATGCAGGCTGATCTTCCGACGGTGATGAACCTGGACAGCGAAGCAGTGGCGGTTCAGAGCAGCTATGGTATCGGGACGACGATCTCCGATGACTTTGGTCGTCAGTGCCTGATGGCCCGGCGGGCTGTTGAAGCAGGTGTCCGATTTGTGGAAGTCACGCCAAATGTGAACTGGGACCAACACGCAAACCTAGAGAGCGACCTCCCCCGTAACTGTGCAGCGGTGGACAAGCCTATTGCGGGCTTGCTTGCCGATCTAGCAGCCCGCGGGTTGCTTGATTCGACGCTGGTCGTCTGGGCGGGCGAATTTGGGCGGACGCCAACGGCGCAAAACGGGGATGGCCGTGACCACAACAATAAGGGCTTTACGGTGTGGATGGCCGGTGGTGGGGTACGCGGTGGGCTCTCCTTTGGTGGAACAGACCCGCTAGGCTTTGAGGCAGTTGATCACCCTGTGCATGTCCATGACTTGCATGCAACAGTCCTCCAGCTGCTCGGACTCGACCATACCCGCCTGACGTATCGCTACGCCGGCCGCGATTTCCGCCTGACGGATGTCAAGGGAAATGTCGTCAAAGATGTTATCGCCGGGTAAAGCTAAGTCACCGCAAGCGGAATCGGTGATATCCAAGGCATTCTTTCCACGACACCAACATCAACCACGCAAACCATTACACCCTTTATGACGGTTCATCGAACATTCATGATGTTGCGTAACACTGAAATGGTGAGAAGAGCATCGTCGGAAAAATGTAACTACGTGACTCAATTTCTCACCTTGGAAATACAATTAACGGGAACGAAAATCGGCCACAGACGATCAAGGTTTTAACGATGTTCACTCAATCGGTGACACATAGATGTGTGAATTTATTCCTACTAAATCACATGCAATTTGAGCCCTTCCCCTCCTAAATAAGTGAACTAAACAACCGATAATTCAGTCTGTGATGACGGTACTACAATGAAAATAAAACTATTCCAAAATATAATCAGTCTTTCCCTGCTATTGACAGTTGTTGTTGCAGCAACGGAAGCGCCAGCGGCTGCATACCTCGATCCAGGTGCCGGAAGTATGGCTACACAGCTCCTGATCGCAAGCGCCGCAGGCTTGCTTTACACATTCCGTAACTGGTTCCGAACCAAAGCCGGTAAGGGCACACCAAAACCATAGGTCAAACTCGTCATCAGGTTTCCGGTCGTTCCCCTTCCCGCCACACTGCGGACACCGTCGCATAACCACACACCTTCCAAACGCGTGGAGAGTCCGTGTCCAAAGTCATATCGTTCATCAGCCAGGCTCTGCTGCTGGCATTGCCCATAGCAGCCACCTCCCTTTATCCCCTAATTACGCTCGCTGCCGTAAATCGGCTTGAGATCCCAACAGACATAATGCTGCTGCCAGCTGGGATTGCAACCCTGTTCGCTCTCACCGCTGGAGCGGCGCTCGCATGTATCCGGAAGGTAGAAACGGGTCGCTTTGCGGCGATGCTTTTCAGCGCATTAATCCTCTTCACATTTGCCTTCCGCGACATCGTCGTTGGCCCAGCTGTCCTCGTCGCATACTTTTTTGAAGGTGCACATGCCGAAACCGTCGGGACCTATCTCTGGTTAGGCTTTGCACTGCTCGGAACATTGCTTGCCGTTCTCCTCCGCAAGCACATCCAAAAAGCATTTAGTGCATTCACGGCCATCAGCATCGCTTTAATGCTCATCCCACTGATGACAACTCCATGGAAGGATGCACTAAAGACTGCAAACTACGCGGCTTATATGCAGAACATCACCAGCGGCAACAAAGAGGATCGCCCAGTTCACACCTTGGATGCTGCCAAAGATCTCATCAAAAAGAAATCGACCAGGACTGCTGTAGCAACTGACGCTGAGCTACCGGACCTGCAAATTGTAATCCTCGATGCATACGGACGCGATGATGTCATTAAGTCCTACTACGGCTATGACAACCAACCTTTCTTGAAAAACCTCGAAGCCAAAGGCTTCTCGGTTGCGAAGCGCAGCCACGCAAACTACACGCAAACGGTGCTTTCTGTCGCATCGATGCTCAATTTCAAACCGGTTGACCAGCTAAAGAAATCAACAGATGTCGATCTGGCCGGCGTTGTGACCAACACAGTGGACAGTGCCATCCTCTGGCAAATCCTCCGTAAACAGGGTCATAAAATCATCAGCATTCCGAGTGGTACCAACCTCACGGCGATCCCGACAGCCGACCTCACATTTGCATCCACCGAAAACATCATCATGAGCTACCAGGTGGAAACAGCTCTTCGCCTTCTCATTGAGCGCACACCACTTTCCCTCCTCTCACTCATTGATGAAACTGGCGTTCGTACACATCGCCAGCAGCTACGCGATGTGTTCCGTTTCTGGGCGATGTCAACCGAGCTCACAGAACCCAAGGCAACGTTTGTCCACGTGCTTGCCCCGCATCCACCGTTTGTCTTCGATGAAAATGGCGGTCCAGTTCAGCCTAACGGCCGTACTTTCACACTTCTGGATGGCAAAAAGCTCGTCGAGCAAATTGGAAAAGATAAGTATCGCGCAGCCTACGTCGCACAGCTAAAAGCCATTAATACAAAGGTTCTTTCGACTATCGAGACAATCGATGCAAAGTCGCACCGAGACACCATCACCGTGATTATCGGTGACCATGGCCCACGGATGAACCTCGACTGGGGATCCGCCAAGGGTACGGACATGGATGAAGTTAAAGGCACACTTATGGCCGTGCGCATCCCGGAGAAGTACAAAGCGGCCATCGGTGATATTGATAAATGCTCGCCACTTACTCTGCTGCACCGTATCGCGACCAAGGTCTACAATGCCCCACTAGAACCTGTTAGTGACTTCAGCTACTACAGCTCATTGAATGAGCCGTTTGACTTTGTTCCGATCGCTAACCCAACGGGCCGCGAGGATGATCCGGCTCCAAAGAAACCCTAAAAGTCAAAGGCATCCAGCGCATTCACCGAATCCAGCAGCCTACTCGCCGGCGATGCGCAAAGTAGCTCAATATGAGCCATCCAGATCGGATTCGGCTCCCAGACATCGTGGATCCAAGCATCATCCAAAATGGTGCTTACCGTTCCGCGCAGCCTGCGAATGACATGCACGAGGCTGGAGACCCGATAGTTCATCGAGCAATGAATGAGCACACAGTCATCTTTGTGCCGGGCCAGCCACTCTGTACATGCGCAAATGCCATCGACCGTTGGCTGCATCCAAATGATGGGAATCACATCGTAATCGACACCCGCATCCGCCCACCAGCCATCTTCATTGGAAATCTCCTGCGTTGGCGGGAGCAAGTTGAGCACTGCCGTTACGCCAGCAACATCCGCGAACCACCGGACATCCGATTCAGTCACCTGCCCACAGGTGTAAACCCGGGGTACGACCTGCCACGGATTCGGCGCATCAAGACCAGAGCATCGGAGCGGAAACTGCATAGGACTCCAGCCTACCTGACGTTGTTACGCCTTTGCACCTTGCATCCATAAAGGCGGATAATGCACATGCAGACGGTTTGGCTTGGAGGAGATGGGATGACACGAATACTTGCGATTGACCTCGGAGCGGAGAGCGGCCGCGGCGTGATCGGGACGCTCTCGGATGACCGAAAGCTGTCCCTGAATGTTATCCACAGATTTCCCAATGGCCCTGTCAAAATCGGGGATACGCTTTACTGGAACACGACTGGGCTTATTCAGGAAATTCGGAATGCGATCCGGCTCGCGGCCGATGATGGCGGATTTGCATCCGTTGGTATCGACACCTGGGGTGTGGACTTTGCGCTGCTTGGTAAGGGTGGCACGCTGGTTGGAAGTCCGGTCCATTACCGTGATTCCCGCACGGATGGCCAGATTGCCAAAGTTTTTGCCAAAGTTCCACAGGATGAGATTTATGCGGTTACTGGCATCCAGACGATGCCAATCAACACCCTCTTCCAGCTGGCAAGCCTCGCTGAAAACCACCCTGAGCAGCTCACAGCGACATCGAAGTTACTCTTCATTCCCGACTTTCTCCATGGTCTTTTGACGGGTGTAGAGGCATCGGAGTTTACGATTGCAAGCACCAGCCAGATGCTGGATATCACAACGGGAACATGGGCGTTGGATGTTCTTGAGCGTCTTGGCATCCCGACACATATTCTGCCGGATGTTCTTCCCGCGGGCGCGACGTATGGCGGAATTGCAGATGTTACATTACCGGCAGCCGTGCAGGGTATTCCGGTGATCGCGCCTGGCGGCCACGATACAGCGTGTGCGGTTGCGGCGGTTCCGGCAACGCCCGGGGATGACTGGGCGTATCTGTCGAGCGGGACATGGTCGTTGCTTGGGGTTGAGCTCAAGGAGGCTGTCCTGACACCGGAGGCCTGCGCGATGAATATCACCAATGAGGGCGGCGTCTGCGGAACGGTGCGCTTGCTGAAGAACATTGCGGGCTTATGGCTAGTCCAGGAGTCCCGCCGTGCGTACGCGCGTTTGGGGCGTGAGCGCTCCTACGATGAGCTAACCCGGCTCGCCGGAGAGGCTCCAGCGCTTGCGGCGGTGATTGACCCAGATCACGTAAGCCTTGCAGCGCCGGATGACATGCCGCGCGCAATCCGTGAGCTGTGTCTGGCGACAGGCGTTGAGCCACCGGAGGGCGTTGGTGCGACGATTCGCTGCATCCTGGATTCGCTGGGACTGAAGTATCGAAAGACATTGCGGATGATGGAGCGCGTGACCGGCCGTTCGGTTCGTGTGTTGCATATCGTCGGCGGGGGGAGCCAGAACCGCTTGCTCAACCAGATCGCCGCGGATGCGACAGGCTGCACGGTTATCGCGGGGCCTGTCGAAGCAACGGCCATTGGGAATGTCCTGCTTCAGGGTATCTCGCTTGGCTTCGTCAACGACCTCGATGACCTGCGAAGCATCGTCCGGGAGAGCGTGACGCTTGAAACGTACACACCAGATCCTGAAATGCACGCCCGGTTCAGCGCAATCCCAGACATCTAAACCCTAGTAGGGACACTTGCGGAACCGCCAGAGGAGGTTTGCGCCTGCGCCTCGAGCGGCGACTTGGTTGGCCGAGTAGGACTTTGCGTGACCATCCGCCATGATGAGGTTCACCCGCCCATTGCCTTTGCCATCCGTGTGGTGACGGGCAAAAAGTGGCTTTAGGCGCCCGGCGGCAAGATCAGGTCGTGCGGCAACGAGGTCGATATCGGCAATCCGTGGCGGTGTAAGCTGATCATCTTCCGTGGATGGAACAACCCAATCGCTGACACATGGGTCAAAGTTATGCCCGCGATAGCGACCAAGCGGCCCACCTGCAGGTGCATTCGGCGTCTCGCCGAGCAAAGGCGTGCGGGCGACTTCCATTAAAGATGCGTCAGAAAGGACATCGGAGAAGCCTTCCGCCTGCGCTGGGTCGTAGGCGGCAAGCGCCGTCATCCCGATAGACGAATAGCCACGGGTGTTCCAATCAGCTGCATAGCCAGGCTGCTTAGCCGATGGGCACTTAACGACATCCTTGGACTTGAAGTACGGAAACAGCTGCTCGGTCCAAATCGGCTTACTTGCAAGACCGTAGTTCGCCGTCATCGGGTAGCACTCATCGTAGTCGGATGTGTACATCATGAGGGACAACCCAAGCTGCTTCATATTGCTGAGGCAGGTTACGGAGCGTGCTTTTTCCCGCGCGGATGCGAACACCGGAAAGAGGATGGCTGCGAGGATTGCGATAATCCCGATGACGACCAACAGCTCAATTAGGGTAAATGCACTTTTGGTTTTCATAAGGGACGCTCGATCGCGACAAAGCGATGTTGGGGAATCCTACAGTGTCACGATGTCAGGCGCAACGGAACGAACACCAAAACGTCAATGGGCGCAGCTGGTTGCTACCAGCCACGCCCATTGTGCTGTTATCTGCCCGTTTTATGCAGCATCTGTGAGGTCAGCTGGCAGGCTAAACGATGTCGCCAGCGTCTGAACATGTCCAGTTTCCGCTGCTTTGTAGCCGGCCTCGATGATTTCAATCACGTGGGCTGCATGCTCAGCGGTAACAATGGATGGCTTGCCTTCACGGATCCAGCGTACAAGCTGCATCGAGTCTTCCCAGACATGGTGCTCGCCGAGCTGGCCGTGTGCCGGGAATGCCTTGACGTGCGGTGTGACCTGAAGTGGGCTCAGGCCCTCGGAGCGACCAGGATAATCGATTGGCTCGCCATTCAGCTTTGTGCCAACAATCGTGCCCTTCTCGCCAAAGTAGCTGGGCTGTCCAAATTCGGAGACCATTCCCGCAAAGGTTCCATGGATGAACGAAAAGACATTGTCACCAAAGTCTGCGAGGATAACGGTGTTGTCATCAGCATCACAGTCGTACATCTCACCCTTAAACTCACGCTGCTTGATACCGATGCCGCTCATCGCGGTCACGCGCTTTACGGGTCCGAGGACGCCGGTAAGCGAATGCAGGGCGTACACAGTCATGTCGTAAAGTGGACCGCCACCGGGCTTGCGCCAGTACCAGGATGGGTTGATGTTGGTGAGTGGGCTGTCGCCGGTGCGAACGGATTCGCCTTCGTGATAGCTGCCAAATGCAGCACCCGCAACGGCCCAGCTGAGCTTGCCAAGCTGACCGGAAAGAATGGCTTCACGAATTTTATGGTTGGTTGGCCGGAGCATTTGTCCAGGGGATGCAACAATGTTGACACCCTTGGCGGCAGCACGTGCGATGAGATCAGTTGCCTCGCCGCTGGTCACCGTCATCGTTTTATTGAAGTGGATATGCTTGCCAGCTTCGATCGCCTTGACGCCCTGATCGTAGTGCATTCCAATCGGCGAGCAGATAATAACAGCATCGACGGTAGGATCAGCAAAGACTTCATCTTCGGTACGGTAGGCCTTAGGGACGCCGTATTTCGCAGCGGCTGCTTCAGCGCGGCCATCCACAGGGTCACAGCATGCGGCAACATGCGCGATGCCCTTCATATCCTCGAGGACGAAGTGGTCCAGGGCTCCACGGATTCCAATTGATCCGCATCCGATGATTCCGATTCCTACAGATTGACTCATATTGTGCTCCAAAGGGCGCACCAGCGCTGGTGCGGCGTCGTTAACACTTCTATTGTAGGTCGGCAGAGGTGGCTTGTATATGTTGAAAAGAACGCAACGGTGAGAATTTAGCTGTGGATTTTTGCGTGTGTATTTGTTGAGAAAAAACTTGATCACACAGAAGAGCCATCAGACATCATGTTGTGCTCCAAAGGGGCGCACCAGCGCTGGCGCGGCGTTATAACCATATCTATTGTAGGTCGGTAAAGGTGGGTTGTAACTGTTGAGAACAAGTCCAATAGGTGCACTTCACTCATTCCAAAACTTGTTAAATCCTCCTGTCACAACACAGCTGGCTGCTGTGATAATAAGAAGTAACCCTCTATGTATAAAGCAATCCTCTTCGACTTTGATGGCACAACACTCGACACTGAGACGCCTGAGTGCGCATCCTGGCAGGAAATCTACACCCAACATGGCATTACATTTCCCATCGATGCCTTCCACGCGGCGGTAGGAAAAGGCTACGACCCAGCCATCTTCGAACCTGCCTTTTTCCTGTCCGAAGCCATCGGGGCACCGGATCGCTATGAGGACATCCGCGCCGAGCAACGACGCATTTTTCATGAGATGCTGCATACGCAGGACTGCCGGGATGGTGTCCGCGATTGGCTGGCCCATGCAACGGAATCGGGCATTCGTCTGGCAGTAGCAAGCAGCTCACCCCGGATTTGGGTTGACACACATACGGAACGCCTTGGCATCAAAGCACACTTCGATGTCTTTGCAACACGCGATGATGTCGGCCCAGATCGGCGGAAACCGCACCCTGACATCTTTGAAAAAGCGTGCGAATTCCTCGGAGTCACGCCTTCGGAAGCGCTTGTCATTGAAGATTCCAAAAACGGTGCAATCGCTGCGGAAGCCGCTGGATGTGACTGCATTGTTTGCCCAAACCCGATGACAGCGCATATGACATTCACTAACAGCGCGCTGGTTGTCGCATCGCTTGCAGACTGGCATCCAGGCGGGGTCTACAAACACTTCAGGGGATAGAAGCAGCAAAACTTCCATCCCCTGAATATCAAAGTGAGCTCCCCGAGACTTAGGACTGCTCAGCTGCCTTTACATAGGCATCGAACTGCACCTGCGTCATTGGTGGCCGAATCGTTCCTGCGAGGATTTCCTTCCGAACCACCTCGAGCTTTGCCAGCCGCTCAGGGCCAATCTGGTCCTTGGTGTAGGCAAAGTCGGTGAGGTCAATCCACTTCTCTTTGAGGCCCTTTGTAATCGACCCTGGGGTGAATGTTCCCTTTACAAGGGCATCCACAGATTCAAACACCGCGAGGTCTACACGCTTGACAAGGCTTGTGAGGACGCGCCCCGGCGCATCGCCATCCTGGTTGCGGTCCGTTCCGATGGCATAGCTACCCTTCGGGGATGCTGCGATCGCCTTGATTACCCCAATCCCCGTCTTGCCCGCAGCGTGGAAAATGATATCGGCCTTGGTGGATAGCTGTAGCTTTG
>CAIRTT010000092.1 GCA_903881535.1 uncultured Armatimonadota bacterium | reverse complement strand
TGATACGCGTTTGGCATTTCTGACATCGAACCAAGACAAATAGCGCTGGCTCATGCGAATCGGCATCAGCTAATTCCCGACTTCTCCAAAGGTATTTTCAGGGTCGCGCTCTCGCAGCCATCGCGGGATGATAACCATGATTGCGCCTACAACACACATCCAGCCACTGAGAAGAACGATTTGTTCAGGTGATATTAGCCGCATCATAGCTCCACCCGCCGCAGCGCCTAGTGGCATCAGCGGACTTAGGATTCCTGATTGCATCCCGATGACTTTTCCAAGATGTTCGGCAGGTGTCTGTCGCTGAACATAGGTTGCTTGGAGAGCAAAGTAAGGTCCCCAGACGATACCTGCTACAAACCAAATCATCCAAGCTACTTTGAAATCATGCTGATACGAGAAGAGGACTTGAAGCGACCCCCATCCGAGCATTATCGATGTCAGTATCAGACCAGTCCTTCGAAGAGCTGCCAATCTCGGTGTTAGGAGTCCCCCTAGCAACGCACCAATGCTTACTGCCATGAACAGGTAACTCAGTTCGGATATGCCGCCAGAAAGCTGCTTTGGAACATATAACGGCAATGCTGCTTCCGTCGGCCCATAGGAAAACCAGAAGAGTCCAGAGAGGACTGTCACCGCGAGAACAGCCGGATTCATACGATACTTTTTTACGGGAACATCGCTTGTTAGCTGTTGCGATGAGGATTCACGTGTCGATAACGGGAGGCAAAAGCGCACGGGCATTGTACTCAATATCAACGCTAAGAATAAAAAGCTAACCGTATCAAACCAGAGAGCATTAATAGCCCCCATTCGTCCGATGGTGAGTGCTGACACCAGTGGTCCCAAGATTCCAGCGATTTGTTCGGTAACAGCGAAGCCCGTATTGATGTACGGAAGGCGCCTTTGAAGTGTGGCACGCGGGATGATCAACCCAGCACCCACCCGTGTGGCTGGCGCCAAAGCACCGCATAGTGCTCCAACCCCGTAGAGTGCCCAGATTGGGATATCGCCGTAGTGGTGCCAGATTGGTAATACTGCCATCAATATGCCACGGAACACGTTATCAATGACAAATAGCGGCTTGATGTTCACCCGGTCCATCAAGCGTCCTAACAATGGGGATGTAATCGCAGATGGCAATGCCCAGATCAGGAGCATTCCTCCCACGGCTGCACCATCGTTTGTTTTTTGTGCGACGAACCACGTCAAGGCGGTCCACGTTACAAAGTCACCAATGGTTGAGATGGTCATCCCGAGCCAGAGGAGGCGCAGCGTTCGATCCCGAAGTAACACACGGGGCCATTGAATTTCTTGCCTAATGATGCGTTCCGGCATTGCTTAAAACTTTCCAATCGCATCGAAGCGCATCGCATCCAAAAAGACCATCGTCTTCAAGTCGCGGTCGGTCATCGCTTTCATATGGCTTCGCACCAGCTGCCAAAGCAAGGGTTTGATCGATTCGTCAACTGTAAAGGATGACCAATCAGCGGGCGATCCCAGATCTCCGATCTGATGTAAAGCTGCCTGTAAAGGGCGTGTAAAGGCCAGTGTCTCTCCGCGATAGCCATCAGCGCAGCGATGGCAGATTACCCCACCGCGATGCGCAGCATAAAAAGGAATTCCGGATGTTTCACGTAGAGCGACATCGCAAATACAACATTCCCGAATACGTGGCATATAACCAGTAAGGTGCAGAATGTGCCATTGTGCTGCCAGCACCAATGATGCCGGGTCGCCGGATGCAGAGAGCAAAGAGAGCGTTCTTACGAGAAGTTCGTAAAGCTCTGGAGCGGGATCCTCATCCTCGGTAAGTCGTTCAACGAGCTCGAGAAGGAACATCGCAAAGCTTATGAGCCCAATATCGGTCTTGATTACAGGAAACGTTTCCAAGGTTTCAGCCTGAGCCAGTATGTGAAAGGTAGTACCTTTATGTAACTGAGCATCAAGAATGACCATGGGTTCGCTAACGCCCGCCAGTTTACTACTGGATTGACGTGCACCACGGGCTGAAACCCGGAGCTTTCCGTGTGCGTGGGTAAAGAGAATACAAAGCTTGTCCTTCTCTCCTAACGGGAAGCGCTTGAGAATCACGCCACGGGTAGAGAAACTGGCCATCATATCAAAAGGCCGGGGTTTCCCCCGGCCTCTATGCAGTTAGCACACTTCAAATTCAGCGTGGAAATGGAAATGCACCAGCGGGAGCACCCGATCCTCCAGCACTCACCTTAGGATCAAGCTGGTCATCGATTGCTTTCAAGAGGTCATGCAAGTGTGCACGTGTTGCACGGTCTACCGCACGACCCGCTGCGTTCTTAACCTGTCCACGGAGGGTGACCAAGGTCTGGCGTGCAAGGGACTTACCATCTCCAGAAGCAGTGAGCTTGCCACCAAAAGTGGATACAAACGTCCTCTGCAGGTTACGACGATAGAGATCAACCACTGGCTTAGCCGAAACCAACTCGCTGAAGATGCCTGTTCGCAGGTCATCAAAGAGGTTGGCTACCGTGTAGGCACTCTTTGGTGTAAGCGCTTCCTGTTCAGACATCCGCTTTAGACGGCTATCTTGAACCAAGCCTGACAGAATGCCCGATTGGCTTGCAAGGACTGCATCGGCAATACCGGATGGATTGAACTTACGTGTGATGTCTGGGCGAACCATGATGGCTGGCGTTTGGAACAGCTGTTCGTTGTATAAGCGGACAGCAGCACGTTGTTTACCTGCAGGAACTGGGGTGTAGTTGACCTGCGTCCCCTGTCCAGCGTGTTGGTTGTTTTCAATCATCCCACCAACGACTGCAAGTACGTGACGCAGCTCCATACCGCGCTGGCCCATGACCGTGTTGTAAGCTTCCGCCAGTATTTCATAGTCTTCGCCAGGCTTGGCTGCTGCCTTCACGAGGTAACCCATTACACGATCGATGTTCTTCAAGCCCAAGCGGGTTGCTTCAACGGAGTCATCGCCAAGATCTTCGCTTTGGCGCGTTGGATCTTCAGGCGACTGGTTTCCGAAGCGAAGCATCGGATTCTGTGTCTGACGATTAGCAATAGCCTTGAGTGCAGGAACTTCATCCGCAGGGGTTTTAGCACCAGGAATGGCACCATAGCCGTACTCGATTGCAAAGTAGTCGTATGGACCAAGCTTTGGAATCAATCGAGCACCATCACCAGGCTGGGACACGTAGTTGAAGCGTCCATAGTCCATGATGGACGACTCATCTCCCCACTTCTCAGTCCACTCTTTGGAGCGCAGCTGCTTGATGGAGAATGTCGAGGATGCCCGCATATTATGTGGAAGTCCCAGCGTATGCCCAACTTCATGCGTAACGACATAGGCTAGCAAATCTCCCTGAAGGCTTTCTGGGAGTGGGAGTTTCTGCGCACGTGGGTCATTGGGCGACACTTGTGCGAAGTACCAGTTGTTACTTAGCTTGAGAACAGAGTGAAAGATCTTTGGAGAACCGTTGAGAATTTCGCCTGTACGAGGGTCGGAAATGTGTGGTCCGTAGGCATTCTCGACGCCACTTGGCAACCACCGGATAACGGTGTATCGAACATCATCCTGATCGAACTCAGGATCCTCGGCTTTGGTTGGAATGTCGCGGCAAACAATGGCATTTTTGTAGCCAATTTTTTCAAATGCAGCATTCCACTCTTCGACACCGCGTTTAACGTAAGGCTTCCACTTTGCTGGGATCTCAGAGCCAAGGTAGTAGGTGATCGGAGTAACTGGCTCAGAAAGGGCCGCACGTGGGTCCTTCTTCTCCAAGCGCCATCGGTCAAGAACGGTGATGGTCTTGACGGGTGCATCCGCTGTGCCGAATTCAAAATGGCTTGTCGAGAACCAGCCCACTCGTGAATCAGCAAGACGAGCCATCATCGGACGGTCTGGCAACGAAACAATTGAGTGATGTAACCCAACAGTGATTGCATCTGTGCTGGAATCACGTGATGGACCATCACCGCCGCGACGACCCAGTGGGCTTCCGCCACCACCGGCGACAAATGTAGCTGTGAGCTTGACTTCGATGTTCTTCGGATAAGACTTTACCGAGTCAATAAATGTACGGCTTGCGTCCATCCGGGATGCGCCAATAGACCCCTTAGCTGAGAATTCAGCCATGTCGCCGGTGTATACATTTGTTACATCGATGACAACGGAGTCTTTGTTACCAGTTGTCTTGATGTCAAATGTAGCGATAATCGGCTCGACCTTCGCCATCAGCAACGAACGAGTCATATCGCCGGCAGGGTCTTCAGCACGAATAGTATGCGTCACCGAGCGCAGCAGTATTTTGTCTCCGCGACGCTCAAAGCGGACAACTCTGTCCTGAACTTCGGTCTGTCCGAAACCATAAAACGTTGGGGACTTATCGAGAGTGGTTACCCACAACACTTCGGCACCCAGTTTATCGGCAGGAATTTCCCAGTAGTATTTTTCATCTACTTGGTGTGTCATAAACAAGCCATCGTCTGACTTGGCATCTTTGGTGATGACTTCCGCGTAAGGCTTAATCTTCGCAGGAGCACCCGCTGGACCACCTGGACCGCCCGGTCCCTGCATTCCACCCCGTGGTAAGCCAGCTCCAGGGCCACTAGGTCCCTGCGCCGACGCAGCAGCCAACATGGCCACACTCAAAACAGCACTAAGTATTAGTTTTCCCTGCACGATGAAACCTCACTTCGTAAACAACAACCAATTCCAGCTCGATTTTCTAGGATACCGTACGTGGTACGAACCTAGTAGGAATTCGTGGTATTTGCGTTTGCCCCGCCGTATTCGGCAAGAAGGGCGATTCCTCCGGATGTTCCGAGGCGAGTAGCCCCGGCACTCACCAATTCAGCTGCAAAAGCGAGGGACCGGATACCGCCCGCCGCCTTTACACCAATCGCATCACTAACGGATTGTCGGATGAGGGCGACATCTGAAGCTATTGCACCCGACGGCGCAAATCCAGTGGACGTCTTTACGTATGCAGCCCCTGCCTCTTCGGCAAGCTTGGACACCCGCTGCTTTTCAGCATCTGTAAGGTAAGCGCACTCAATGATCACCTTGACAATGGCACCACCGAGATTCGAAGCCGCTACGACGCGCTCAATTTCCTC
>CAIRTT010000091.1 GCA_903881535.1 uncultured Armatimonadota bacterium | reverse complement strand
CTCTTTGGAATTCCTGAGCATAAAGATGCGTGTGGAAGCGAAAACTATTCCCCGGATGGCATTATCCCAAGCGCAATCCACGCGATCAAGGCTGCTTGCCCCAACCTGCTTGTCATTACCGACATGTGTTTTTGCGAATACACAGATCATGGCCACTGCGGAATCATTAACATCCCTGGAGACAAGCACCACATTCCGGCTCTCCCCCATGGCTACCTCCTGAATGACCCGACGCTTGAGCTGCTGGCAAAGGCATCGGTTGTCCACGCGGATGCCGGCGCAGACATCATCGCTCCAAGTGGGATGATTGACGGGATGATTGCGGCAATCCGCACGGCTCTCGATGCAGGCGGCCACAGTCACATTTCCGTGATGTCTTATGCCGCGAAGTATGCGAGTGGGTTTTACGGCCCCTTCCGGGATGCTGCCGAGAGCACGCCAACCTTTGGCGATCGGCATCAGTACCAAATGGACCCCGGTAACAAACGCGAGGCGATGAAAGAGGTCGCTATCGATGTCGCAGAGGGCGCGGACATTTTAATGGTCAAGCCAGCGATGCCCTACTTGGACATCATCCACCAGATTCGCGCTGCCTACGACCACCCGGTTGCGGCGTACCAGGTCAGTGGAGAGTTCGCGATGATACATGCGGCGGCGGCCAACGGATGGGTTGACCTCGAGCGCTGCGCGCTCGAGTCTCTGACCTGTATCAAACGGGCCGGCGCAGACATGATTTTGACGTATTTTGCCAAGGATGCAACAGATTGGATTTCGAAATGAGCACACAAGACACAACAAACGGACCTGCAGATCTCTCCCAGTCACGCTTTTTGAAGGCTTGCCGGGGTGAGCAAACGGATGCAACACCTGTTTGGCTGATGCGTCAGGCTGGTCGTTACATGGCGGAATACCGTGAGCTCCGCAAGAAAAATACAATTCTTGAGCTCATCAAAGATCCTGCACTTGCGACGGAAGTCACGATGCAGCCGATTCAGGCATTCGACCTCGATGCCGCGATTATCTTTGCTGACATCCTCCCGCCACTCGAAGGCATGGGACTCCAGCTGGAGTTTCAAAAGGGCGAAGGCCCGGTCATTCACAACCCTGTTCGCACAGAAGCGGATGTCCGTGCATTGCGCCAGCCAGATCCGGAAGAGTTTTTGCACTTCACCCTTGATGCGATTCGCCTGACACGTAAAGAGCTCGATCCACGCGGCGTTCCCCTGATTGGCTTTAGCGGTGCACCGTTTACGCTGGCATCGTATGCCGTTGAAGGCGGCAGCAGCAGGAACCGCGTACTGGTCAAAAGCATGATGATGAACCGTCCAGACCTCTGGGACATCATGATGACTAAGCTTGCAAAGCTTGCTGGCGACTATCTGGTCGCACAAGCCAAGGCAGGTGCTCAGGTCTTGCAGCTGTTTGATAGCTGGGTTGGTGAGCTCAGCCCGTATGAGTATGAGAACTTTGTACTTCCCTACTCAAAGCTTGCACTTGATATCGCTGCCACTGCGGGCGTCCCGGTCATCCACTTTGGTACGAACACCAGCGGGATGCTTCCGTTGATTCAAAAGGCCGGCGGGGATGTGATTGGCGTCGATTGGCGCATCAACCTCGATGAGGCATGGGAAATTCTCGGTCATTCGACGCCAGTGCAGGGCAACCTCGATCCTGTAACGTTGTTTGCAGAGTGGCCGGCGCTTGAGAAGCGTGCGAAGGATGTTCTTGACCGTGCGGCGGGTCGCCCGGGCCATATCTTCAATCTTGGCCATGGCATTGTCATTGAAACCCCAGTTGACAATGTCCGTAAGCTCGTGGATTACATCCATGAATACAGCCGAACCCTTCGCGGTTAGTTACCAGCTCAAATGATAAATGTTCAAGGACAGGCACCTCTCCGCAGGATTGTGATTATCGGCGGAGGTGTGTCCGGTCTCAGCGCGGCTTGGCTTTTAAATGAACAGGCTCAGGCATCAGGGATGTCGGTGCAGATTACTGTGCTGGAAGCGGCAACGCGCTTTGGCGGCAAGGTGCGCACAGAGACGGTTGATGGATTTGGCGACAAGCCATTCATCATCGAAGCAGGACCGGACAGCTTTCTGACGCAAAAGCCATGGGCGCTTAAACTTGCCCGTAAGCTGGGTCTTGAGAAAGACATCCTTGGGACAAACGACAAAGTCCGCAACATTTTTGTGCTCAGCAAAGGTCGTCCAATAAAGCTGCCGGAAGGCGTGCTCTTGGTCGTCCCGACGAAGATCTGGCCATTTGTGATGTCGCCTCTCATATCCATTTGGGGCAAGCTCCGGATGGGCATGGACCTTATTCTTCCAGCGAAGAAGGATAACGATGATGAGGCACTTGGCGACTTTGTTCGCCGGCGCCTCGGGCAGGAAGCCTTGGACAAGATTGCCGAGCCATTAATGGCAGGTATTTACAACGCCGAGGTCGATAAACAGAGCATTTTGGCAACATTCCCACGCTTCCGCGAGGTTGAACAGGAGTATGGCAGCTTGATTCGCGGGATGATTTCGCAGAAGGCAAAGGCTCCGAGTGCCCCTCCAGCTCCAGGGGATAAGGCGCGCGTGAGTATGTTTGTTTCCTTTAAACAAGGCACCGAAGCGTTCATCACGGCGATTGTCGCAAGCCTCACAGCGCAACCCAATGTTGATCTGCAAATGGGAGCGGCTGTGAGCCGTATTAAGCGGGTACCCGATGGCCGTGGCTATGCGGTAACTCTCCCGGATGGCCGTGTTCTCGAAGCGGATGACATTGTGTTGACGTGCCCGGCAAAGGTTGCTGCATCGCTTGTCACATCGCTTGCGCCTCCTGCCGCAAAGCTGCTTGACAGTATCCGCTATGTGAGTACAGGTGCGATGGCGGTTGGAGTCAAGGTCGCGGACATCTCGAAGCCCGTTAATGGCTTTGGTATCGTCGTGCCAAGCACTGAAAACCGACCGATTAATGCAATCACGGTTGCCAGCACGAAGTTTGACCACCGTGCACCGAGCGGGTATGCGCTATTGCGTGTTTTCTTTGGTGGCGCACGTTCACCAAAAACCATGGAACTCTCTGATTCTGAGATTGAAGCCATGGTTCAGGAACAGCTCGAGGACTTGGTTGGTCTTCGTGCAAAGCCAGTCTTTTCGCGGATTGAGCGCTGGGTTGGCGCGAATCCGCAATACGATGTCCACCACTTGGACCTCTGTGACCAGATTGACTCCAGCTTGCCTGTGGGACTTTGGGTTGCGGGATGTTCGTACCGCGGTGTTGGGATGCCGGACTGTGTGTATCAGTCCGAGTTGTTAGTAAAGCGGATGCTGACCGGGCATCCAGAAGGATAATTCACCATGATCACAAACGCATCTGAAGCGCTCTTTGCACGTGCAACCGAGCTGATTCCGGGAGGCGTCAACAGCCCGGTGCGTGCGTTCCGTGGCGTTGGTGGCACGCCTCGCTTTATGGAGCGTGGGGCTGGCTCGCGCGTCTGGGACGCCGATGGCAATGCGTACATCGACTATATCCAATCCTGGGGCCCTCTCGTGATGGGCCATGCCCACCCAAAGGTCGTCGAAGCGATTGCAACACAAGCGGCGCTTGGGACAAGCTTTGGCACGCCGACCAAGGCTGAAAACACACTGGCTGAGCTGGTGATCGACATGGTCCCAAGCATCGAGATGATTCGCTTTGTGAACAGCGGAACCGAAGCCACGATGAGCGCGCTGCGCCTTGCGCGTGCCGTGACGGGACGCGAGAAGATTCTAAAGTTCAGTGGTTGCTATCATGGACACGCGGATATGCTGCTCGTCGCAGCGGGAAGCGGTGTGGCGACGCTTGGCCTGCCGGACTCCCCGGGCGTGACTGCGAGCACCGCAGCCGCGACG
>CAIRTT010000090.1 GCA_903881535.1 uncultured Armatimonadota bacterium | reverse complement strand
TTAATAAGTACCCATTCTGCATCACGGGATGCATCCCAGCTTTGCTTATACGTCTCACCTAGCTTACGAGGAACAAATGGTTTTTGTCCACCAGGGTTGACGATGGCAACCTTCGGTGCAGATGGACGCAGGTTTCGACCAACGGCGCCAAAGAGACCCGATGAATTGGAATTCAGTTTTTCTCCACCAATAAAGACCAATGTTGGGCTTCCTGCTGTGGCTCCGAACCGCTCGGCGAAGCGTTGTCTGAGTGTGTTCGCCCAGGATGCATCTGTCGGGAGAATGACTGATTCGCCATCGATGACGACAGGTATAGCCATGATGCTTCCCGTCGGCGTCGCAGCGCCGACAGGAGTCACATGTCTCATTTGGGGTGGAGTTGCGATTACCCATCGCTGGATGGTTTCCCAGAGCCTATCGACTCCGGCTTGCGTTGTCGCATCGAGAGGAGCATCATCGGCCAGAATGGCAATATACGGAGCAAGCGCAGGAGTTGCCTCACCGCGCAGAGCCAGCTCCTGCTTTGCTGCAGAAACTACCATCAAGGCTTTCATGTCGAGGACACCAGCAACACCAGTACCGCCTGTCACGCAAAAGGCGACATCGATGCCAGCACGCTGCATCCCAAGGAGCTCACGGCGATGATGATCTACACGGTCACTTGAGTACCATGGACCCATGCCTAGGAAGGGTTGGTCTATGAAGCCAATACTGCCATCCCGGGCAATGACACCGCGTGTCGGCGAGGATGGCTTTAGGAGGTCCGCATTTGTGGATGCAAAGTACAGCGCTCCGATTGGCTTGATTCCAGCAGAGTTGCGCGTTTCATCTAGTGTTGGGGCAACGCCTTGTTGCACCGTGATAATCGTGGATGTCTGCTTGGTTTGCCATGCTGGCAGGGGAACCAGTACTTCCGCTTCTGGCCACTCTGTTTTATCAATGCGTCCATCGATTAGCGGAATTGTCGACTTTGGCGAAAGGATGAAGGGAGCGGATGCCAGCGTGGGCCAGGTCGCTGGCGTGGCTGCATCGACTCCATCTGGGAAGGATGCGACGGTCGCAGCGCCCTTTTTTCGTATCTGGAGAAAGCCACGTAGAGGGGTATTCGGTGCGCAACCTAGGGCATCCCAAGGTATCGCTGCTTCGACTTGCCAGCTGGTGTCTTTGTCGGTCGCATCGCCGATGGTTCCATCGATGCCGATGCCATACTTCATCTTGAAGTACGCTACCGGAATACCATCTTTGGTGTACCCAAATCCACCGGCGGGTGAATAGGTAATCGTGACGGGCTTACCGCCATCGGGAAGTAATGACAGGGTGACACAGTCATCCTTTAGGATTGCCGGGATGCTTTGCGGGCTTAATCCCTTTGTCAATCCTTGAATATCTGTTGTTTCGACCTTGACGGTAAGAAACAGATATTCGTTGTCTTTTGCAAGACGGAACGATGCCTTCGGAGTATCTTGGGGAACTGCCAACGCCGGGCTCAACACGGAAACAAAAGCAGCCATTCCCAATATCGTTGCGAACCTGAGCGAAGCCATCAAATTTCCCGTCTCCCATCAAATGCCTGAATCAGCGTCGCTGAATCTGTGTAGTCAATATCCCCACCAACAGGGATGCCATGTGCAATCCGAGACACCTTGCCGACGAAAGGTTTCAACAACTTTGCAAGATAAAGCGCCGTCGCATCCCCTTCGATGCTTGGGTTCGTGGCGATGACTAGCTCGTCATAGGATGCTTCTGCAACTCGGTTGAGCAGCTCCCGGATGCGTAACTGCTCTGGCCCCACACCATCCATCGGCGCGAGGAGGCCTCCCAACACATGGTACCTGCCACGGAATTCACCGGTTTTTTCGAGAGCAATGAGGTCGCGCGATTCCGCGACGACACATAGGATTGCCTGATTCCGCCGCTGGTCCGAGCAGATATCGCACAGCTCCTGATCCGTAACATGAAAGCACACAGAACATTGCCTCATATTTGCTTTGACATCATCAATTGCCGAAACGAGGCGCTGTACAGCCTCGGCATCCAATTTGAGGATGTGAAAAGCCAAGCGCTGGGCCGATTTAGGACCAACGCCTGGCAGACGTTCAAATTCCGCCACCAATCTGGCAAACGGACGTGCGTATGAGGACAAGCTTAGAGGTGCCTAGCCAAGTCCTGGGAGATTGAGACCAGGGATATTTGGCATCAGCTTACGTTGTTCTTCGTTGCGCAGGTCTTCTGCCGTGTTGATGGCACCATTGACCGCGGTCAAAATCAGTTCTTGCAATGTTTCGACGTCATCGGGGTCGACCGCATCCTTACTGATTGTCAATGTCATTAAGTGACCATTGCCATCGACAACAGCCTTGATAACACCGCCGGCAGTTCCTTCGATACGTGCTGCTTCAAGACGCTCATTCATCTTTTCTGCATCTTCGTACATCTTCTTCTGAACCTGTTCGATCATCTTGGCCATGCCTGCACCGCCAAGTGGGTTACCACCGCCGCCGCCCAAACCTTTAAATGGATTAGCCATTGTCATAAACTCACTTTCAAATTGCTTTGTATGCGATCAGTGTATTGGATGCTCCAACATCTTGCCCCCGAAGACCTCAAGGACCTCTCGCAACAGGGGGTCATCCGGAGCACCAGCGTTTGCTACTGCTTCATCATCGTTTGCGTTTCGTGCATTTGCTGATGCATCGTTTGCGGTGTCGCCTGACGTTTTATTGCCAGCACCCGTGTCCGCTACTACGACTGTGGGGATTTCAAGGATAAAACGCACACCTCTGATAGGTTCAGTCAATCCGAGTGACCTACCAAGCACTTTACGGACAAAGTCCGATTGCTTTTGATCACTCATCATGTCTTTATGCGCTGAACTATGAAAAGCAATTTCCACGACGCCATCCGATGCGCCTATCGGCCTAGCAGATGCCAACATCACGCCGGCACGCTTGCTGATTGCCTCAGCTGCCGAGAGAAATGAGGGCCACACCGCAAGGACATCACTGAGGGACCAGCTTGATGTCACCTCAGCTCCGGTATCACTGATTATTTTCGTAGGAGCGGCAGGGGATTCTGACTGTTGGAGCGTGGGCGGTGCGTCTACGGGCGTCAACAATGGTTTTGCATCAGTTGGTGTAGACACCGGAGCTGTCCGGCCTGCTGCCCGCGCAGCACGAATCGCTGCAAGTGCAGCCGGTACGACCGGGGCAATACCTGAATCAGGCTCTGTCTGTTGAGCGGTGGGGGATGCTTCTGTAGCACTTAGCGGCGGCGGTGTAGACACCACACGATTTTGGTCTGTGGGGACTGCGGCGCGCAACGATGGGACAGCATGTTCCTTCGTCGTCTGTCTACGGGCGTTAGGTGTTTCCATTTGCCTGGGTTGAGGCGTAACCACAGCGGTAACCAGAGGTGCTACCTGTTCAACAGGACTACAGGCCCGCGCAAAGGCCAGCTCGATCACGAGGCGATGTTGCTGGTTCCAGCGAAGGTCTGCCTGTGCCTTGTGGATGGTGTCCAAGGCGTTTAGCAGGACCTGCTTTCCAATGCCTTTAGTGAACTGTGCGAGCTTGCTACGTTCATCTTCTGTGCGATCTGAAAATACTGCTGCACCGGACAGCTGATACACCAAAAGGTCTCGCAGGTGACTTGCAACGGATCTGAGAATCGAACGGGCATCCTTGCCTTCATCTAGAATTTCATCCGCCAGTTGGATCGCACCAGACATGTCGCCGGTTGCCATCGCCTGCGTCAATGCATACAAGTGGTCAGCTTCCAGCAACCCGAGCACTGACTCGACATCGGATGCTTCAATCGCACCATCCGTGAACCCGAGCACTTGTTCAAGGAGCGATAGCGAATCACGGTAGCTACCCTCGGCTGCACGCGCAACAGCAAGAACGGCGCCATCGGACATCTGGCGCGCTTCACTCCCGAGGACATAGCGGAGGCGTCCGCTGATGTCAGCAATGGTTCCACGGCGGAAGTCGAACTGTTGACACCGGGAGCGGATTGTTATGGGAATAGACTGCGGTTCGGTTGTCGCAAGGATGAAGACTACATTTGCTGGCGGCTCTTCAAGTGTCTTGAGGAAAGCATCTTTTGCATCGCTCGAGAGCTGATGGGCTTCATCGATGATGTAGACCTTGTACCGATGCTGCATCGGGCCATAGCCGACCGCTTTTCGAACCTCTTCAATGTCTGCGACGCCGCGGTGGCTCGCCGCATCGAGCTCAACAACATCGATACAAGTACCCGCAGTGATCCTGCGGCATGCTTCGCATTGATCGCAGGGTTCGGTAACGTAAGTGTCGGCTGATTCGCAGTTCAGTGCTTTCGCCAGCAGGCGCGCAACCGTTGTTTTCGCCGTACCTCGGGTACCCGTGAAAAGATAGCCATGGCCGACGCGACCCGTTTGAAGGGCATTTTGTAACGTTCGGACAACATGTTGCTGACCTACGACATCGGAGAATGTCTGGGGGCGGTACTTGCGGTAAAGGGACTGGTAAGCCATCCGGTTATTGTGTGGGAAGTTTCCGACACACGGGCCGTGCTCCTAAAGGCTGCTGCTTCCGCCCTGACCTGGTTCGGAGCCGACCCGCTGCCGTGATGTATTGTACCGCTTACAGAGCGATTGTCACTTACATCGCGGCGATGTGTCAGGATAGACTGCTAGTGAATATGGCGACCCGACCGACTGGTATTAAGCGGACAATGACCGAGGTTGCAGATGAAACGACCTTGGTTCTTGAGGGTGTCGGGCGTGTTTCACGCCAAGTCGTGATTAGTGGTCCATTGTCTGTTATTCGGTACATCGGTGATGTTTTTCTTGTGCTGATGGAAGCGGTGTCAGGGATTCGCGAAACCGACCTCATTACCCACATCAGGCAATGGTTTTTACTCGGGGTTCAGACATTTCCGATTGCTGGCACGACTGTTGGTCTGTCCAGTGCTGTTTTTGCTTACTACACCGTGATGTCTCTCAAAAACTACGGTGCATCCGGGCTCGTCGGTGGCATTGTTGCGATCACGGTTGTTCGCGAAACCGGGCCTCTGATTGCCGGCATCATGTTGACCGCTCGGGCTGGGAGTTCGATCGCAGCCGAGCTTGGTGCGATGCGCGCGAGTGAGCAAATCGATGCGCTTCGCGTGATGGGCCTTTCTCCCGTCCGCTACCTTGCGAGTTCGCGGATTCTTGCCTGTACATTGATGTTGCCGGTGCTGACAGTGCTATCTGATCTCATGGGAGTCGCCGCCGGTGGCTTGGTGGCATCATCCAATGGTGTTTCCACGCAGCAATACATCACCAGTATCCGTAACGCGTTGCAGCACTCTGGCTCTGACATTTTTGAGGGCCTGTACAAGGCGATGGTTTTTGGGTGCATCGTCGGCGTAATCGGCTGTAACGAAGGTCTTAACTCCACCGGAGGTGCGGCGGGGGTAGGGTCAAGTACAATCCGTGCTGTCGTTTTGTCCCTTGCGCTGATTTTTCTTGCTGACCTCTTGATTACCTTTACGACAAATGGCGGTCTTGCACTTTGAGTACATCGAAAGGCGTCAGTATCCGGCTTCAAGGTATTGGTGTCGATCACGGTCCGCTAAGCGTCTTAAAGGACATTAACCTCACTATCAATCCAGGAGAGCTGGTCTGTGTCGTCGGCTTGTCCGGGTGCGGAAAGTCAACTCTCCTCAAATGTATGTCCGCTTTGGTGGAGCCGACCGCTGGGGATGTCTATATCGACGACATTAACATCACGGCGCTAAAAGAGTCTCAGAGGCATTCTATCCGGGCTCGAATGGGCTTTGTTTTCCAGTATGCGGCACTGTTTGACAGCATGTCTGTATTTGAAAATGTGGTCTTTGGCATTCGCAAAGGGCCGCTCCGTAGCCGCTACGCAGATTTGAGCCGCGTCGCCATCGCACGTCGGGTAACGGATCTGCTCTTCGATGTCGGGCTGGTTGGGATTGAACGCCGGATGCCATCCGAGCTTTCAGGTGGGATGCGCCGGCGGGTTGGCCTTGCGCGTGCGCTTGCAACGGAGCCGGATGTCATCCTCTACGACGAACCGACATCGGGGCTCGATCCTGTCACCGCAGCGGCGATCGATCACCTGATTGTCGAAACCCGCGAACGCCGAAATGTCACCAGCATCGTGGTCACGCACGACATGGCATCCGTGATGCGTATTGCAGACCGTGTCGTTATGTTATACGGTGGAAAGGTTCACTTTGATGGTTCCCGGGATGCTTTCCGGGATTCCAGTGACCCGGTTGTGAGGCAGTTTACGGTTGGGGATGTGACGGGACCGATTCAAACCCGGATGCATTCAGGAGGTAGTCGCAGCGATGCGTGACAGTCAGCGGAGCTTGTTGGTGGGTTTTACCGTGCTGGCATCCGTTGCCGGGGTCACCTACGCCATTACAACCCTCCGAGGCAACTTGTCTGCCGCATCCACGACCGATGTTAAAGTCGATTTCTCTGATGCCAAGGGCCTGGTGGTTGGCTCTGCAATACGGCTTGCGGGCATTCATATTGGCTCAGTCAATAACATCGAGCTCGTAGCAAACAAAGCCAGATTGACACTTCGTGTCGAGAACAAGTTTCCCCTTGCTGCCGATACACAATTCGAAATCGTGACGCCGCTCATTGGATCGCCTCCGTATGTCCAAGTGACGATGGGGACTGCTACAGCACCAATCAACGAAAATACCGTGCTAACAGGGCGTGATACCAAGGGCATGGAAGGGATCGTCAATACGGCAGACTCGGTTCTGACCAAAGTTGACAATGTGATGAGCGATAAGCAGCTTCAGGAAGACATCCGGGTCACAGTCCATAACCTGCGTCTCGCATCCGAGCAGCTTCCAGGCGCTCTGAAGCAAGCCGAGCGCATCATGGAAAATGCCGCTGAACTTAGCGCATCCACCGCAAGCCTCGTGCCGAAAATTGAGTTGCAGCTGACGCAGCTAACTAAGCAGACGAATGGGCTCCTTAGCGATGTTCGTGGGGCTGCGCAAAGCGGCAAGAAAGTCGCCGATGAAGCAGTCGGACTTACACAGGAACTCAAGGGGACTGTCTCTGATAATCGTGCGGCGATACGGGATTCCGTCGCTGCCACAAATGAGACGGTACGGAGCATCTCGAAGCTTGTGGATGACCTTCGCCTGACCCTGACTGATCCTACGATGACGGCTGGAATTAAGGGCTCTGTCGCGAATATGGAAGCCATCACCGCAAACACTGTCAAGATCACCCAAAAGCTTGATGAGACCGTTGCAGGCCTCGAAAAACTTGTGAACGATCCCGTTCTCGGTAATGACATCCGCACAACCATTGCAAATGTGAAAGACACCAGCGCGTCCGTAAAAGACATCACCAAAAGAGCTGAATCCATCCGATTACCGGGCGAGCGCCGCGGAGGATCAGCAAAACCTGGCATGAACATCCCTGAGATTGCCGAACCCGGCTTGACCTTCGATGCGCGATACGGTACAAAGTCCGGGCGCCTTCGACAGGATGTCCATGCGGTTGTGCCTGGATTCGCTCCAGACAGCTACCTTCGCCTCGGATTATTCGATGCAACAGAAGGCAATCGGGTGGATATTCAACAGGGCATTATTCGTAGTGACAGCAGTGTACTTAGGTACGGGTTGTTTGCTGGGAAACTGGGTGTGGGGCTTGACCAGTCGCTTCGTGGGTATGACTTCCGCTTGGATGTCTGGAATCCGGTTGCGATTACGGCCGATGCCCGATTGCGGAAACGTCTGAATGCAGGTACAGCATTGTTTGCTGGCTACGACGGGATAGGTCGTGCCGGTGGACCCGTCATTGGCATTCAGTGGAAGAGGTAACGAGATGAAAGTAATTCTGAACAAGGATATTGCAAAGGTTGGACGCGAGGACGAGGTCGTCGCTGTTGCAGATGGCTATGCGCGCAACTACCTGTTCCCACGTGGGCTGGCAGTCGAGGCTGCTGGTGGTGCGCTTCGTCAGCTCGAAATCAAGCTTGCTGCTGAAGATCGCAAGGCTGTACACCTGTTGACGTCTGCTCAGGCAGCGCAGGTTGCTATTGAAGGCAAAACCGTTCAAATCACTGCCAAGGCTGGTAGTGGAGATCGCCTCTTCGGTTCGATCACAGCGGCTGACATCGCGACTGCAATCCACACATCACTGGGTGTTGTGGTTGACAAGCGCAAAGTCAACCTCCATGATCCAATCAAGGCTGTTGGAACATTCACAGTGCCTGTAAAGCTGCACCGTGACATCACTGTCGAACTTACGGTCTCTGTAAACAAGGCCTAATCGGGGACAATACCTCTGCAAACCCCCGTAGGCAGTGATGCCTCCGGGGGTTTGTGATTTATAACAGATGCTGGAACGAATACCACCCCAAAATATCGAAGCCGAAATGGCTGTTCTAGGCGCGATGCTGCTCGGCGAACGTGCTGCGATTGAGCGTGCCAGTGAGCTGCTGCTTCGGGATGACTTCTATCGCGAAGCGCATGCCCGAATTTATGAGGCGATGCTGGCAATCTCCGAAAAGGGTGAGCCGGTCGATATCGTCACGCTTTCCGAAGAGCTGCAGCGCCGGAATCACCTGGAACTTGTAGGTGGTCTTGCCTACATGATGCAGCTGGGAGAGTTCGTTCCGACGACATCCAATGTCACTTACTACGCCCGAATCGTGCAGCAAAAGGCAATCCTGCGAAAGCTCATTGAAACCAGCTCGCAGATTGCAGGGCTTGCCTATCAGGATCCCGACAACGTAGATGTTCTGGTCGATCAGGCTGAAAAGTTGATGCTCGATGTTGGACAGCGTAGGCGACAGGGAGGATTTACTCCCCTCAAGCCGCTTTTGTCAGAAACATTTGACAAAATCGAACATCTCTATTCGGCAAAAGACGTTACGACCGGTGTAGACACTGGATTCATTGATCTCAACTACATGACATCCGGGCTACAAAAGGGTGATCTCATCATCGTAGCCGCCAGACCATCCATGGGGAAGACCGCGCTAACCCTTACGATGGGACAAAATGCTGCTCTCCTTGGTAAGACTGTTGCCGTGTTCTCGCTTGAAATGAGCAAAGAATCGCTTACGCAGAGAATGATGTGTTCCGAGGCGCGCGTGGATGCACACCGCCTCCGAACAGGACACCTGCATGCCGATGACTGGACGCGCCTCGCGGAAGCAGTAGACAGACTTTGGAAGTGTAGCCTCTTCATTGATGACACAACAGACATGTCGGCCCTCGAGATGCGCTCCAAATGCAGGCGTCTCAAAGCGGAACATGGCCTTGATCTGGTGATTGTGGACTACCTTCAGCTGATGCGTGGTTCATCAAAGGATGCGGAAAGCCGCAACTACGAGATCACTGAAATCGCCCGTGGCCTCAAAAATCTTGCAAGAGAAATGGACTGTCCCGTCGTTGCGCTCTCGCAGCTTTCACGTCGTGTTGAACAGCGTGAGGACAAACGGCCGATGCTTTCCGACCTCCGTGAGTCTGGTTCAATCGAGTCCGAAGCAGATATCGTTGGCTTCATTTACCGGCCAGCCTACTATGCCCGTAAAGAGGCCGTCACCATCGAAGATGATGACCAGAAGGATGCCGCCAAGGCATCGGATAATGCCTACAACGATGCAGAAGAAGCTGAGTTTATTATTGCGAAACAGCGTAATGGTCCTACGGGTACAGTGAAACTGGCATTCATTCCTAAGTTTGCCCGCTTTGAGAACTTGGCACAGCGCTCGGATGATAGTTTGTTGTGATGGGCGTGTGCTCCGGGTGCGTTGTATTTCTGGTTGGAATTTGGTGGATTTTTGCCACTACAAGATGCTCTTTTCAGGTTAGACACCGTGCCGGCTGGTTTGCAAGTGCCGCATCTGTTTTGTTGTTATGTGACCTGGATACGTCCGGTTTATTGGAGGCAGTCTCGATATGAAGATCCTCGTGATCGGTGGTGGTGGACGCGAACATGCCATTTGCTGGAAGCTCGCGCAATCAAAGGATGTCCATAAAGTTTATTGTGCACCCGGTAATGCGGGGACGGCAGCCGTTGCTGAAAATGTTGACATAGCGGTCACCGACATTGCCGGACTTGTCCAGTTCGCACAGCACCAACAAATTGACCTAACCGTTGTCGGCCCGGAAAAGCCTTTGATTCTTGGCGTCGTGGATGTCTTTGAAGCGGCAGGGTTGCGTATCTTCGGTCCTACCGCTGAAAATGCCCAGCTCGAAGGTTCAAAGGTATTTTCGAAGCAGCTGATGAAGCAGGCTGGTGTACCCACCGCATCCTTTGATGTCTTTGAATCCGCAGTGGATGCACTCGCTTATCTCGCGGCTGCAACGTTTCCGATTGTCATCAAAGCAGATGGAGATGCCGCAGGGAAAGGCGTCGTAGTGGCAGCCAGCCTCGAGGAAGCCAATGATGCCATCACGCGCATCATGGTAAACCGCGAGTTTGGAGCAAGCGGCGACAAAGTCGTCATTGAAGCCTGTCTGAACGGGCCAGAAGCAAGCCTGATGGCTTTTGTCGATGGGGATACGGTAGTCCCGATGCTCCTTGCGCAGGACCATAAACGTATTGGTGAGGGGGACACAGGGCCAAACACGGGCGGCATGGGCGCCTACGGTCCAGTACCGGGCATTTCTCCGGATGAAATCAAC
>CAIRTT010000089.1 GCA_903881535.1 uncultured Armatimonadota bacterium | reverse complement strand
TGAAATGGCGAAACAACAATTAATGCTCGCGACGATCTCGTTGCTGGCACTTGGTGCGCTTACTGGATGTTATAAGGAAAAGCCTGTGGCAATGGCGCCGCCTGTCAGTGCTCCGCCTCCTACGGCACCATCGAATGGCGAAGTTTATCAATGGCAGGATGTCCCCAAGGGGCAAGAGATTGTCATTAACCGTGCTGTCTTTGATCAGGGTGGCTACCAGCTGTATGCATCCACGGGTGAGACAATTGTCGTTCCATTCGCCAATCAAAACATGTACGTGATGAAGTTTGGCAAGTCTCAAAGCGGCGGGATGTACTTTGTCAGCGATGGCAGTACACCGACCTTGTATGTCCCAAATGGTGCAGGGCTCGAAAATGCAGCTGCGCAGGGTGCGAAGTGGTATCCATTCCCGCAGAACTATGCGTACTCACGGCCTGTCTATATGGGGCTTGCACCATCGTGGTCTGACTACGTTGCGATGTCTTGGTACCCAGGGATGTCTTACTACGGCGGCTACTTTGGTTATCGTCCGTGGATGCCAGGCCTGATGTACTCCCCGATGGTTGGGTTGAACATCAATATTGGTGGCCGGCCATATTACGGCTGGAACAGCTATTCTTCGTATTACCGGAGCAATCCAATTGGGCGCGTCGGTTGGGGCAGCCGGCCATCGTATAACTACAACACTGTTGGCCGCCGTACGGGAAGCAGCTCATTCGGATCCGCATCCGGTAGCCGCGGCTCGTTTGGAAGTGGCGCTGGCAGGTCTTCGTTTGGTGGTGGAGGCGGCCGGACATCTGGTGGTTCATCATCCACCCGGTCATCGTTTGGCGGCGGAAGCACCCGCACATCCGGAGGCAGCTTTGGCGGATCATCCACACGAGCACCATTTGGTGGTGGCACCGCAGGCGCGACAACGGGAAGCGGGTTCGGCGCATCCAGAACTGGCCGCACCGGCTCGTTTGGATCGAGTGCACCATCCAGTGGCTTTGGCTCAACCCGCGCTCCGTTTGGCGGAGGCGCAGCCAGCTCAGGAAGCAGCACGCGCTCCAGCGGCGGTGGCTTCTTCGGTGGGGGAAGCAGCAGCACACGTTCGAGTGGCGGTGGTTTCTTCGGCGGAGGAAGCAGTACGCGCTCCAGCGGTGGCGGTTTCTTTGGTGGTGGCAGCAGCGGACGCCGCTCAGGTGGCTTTGGAGGCCGCAGGAGATGACAGATTTAGTCTTTGTAACGGGAGGCGATTGGGATTCCACCACGCTGCACAACAATGGTTTTGAGCTGGCTGCGCAACAGCTGATGCTTGAGATTCGTGCTGGCCGGGATGAATTCGATGAACCTATGGATGGCGGAATCTGGGAAGGCTGTGACATGACGGCCTTTGTCTCTCCCATGGAAAACCCGGATGCCCCATTTGATGCTCTTCCGGGCCGTGTTACCTTACGGTTTCCATTTCATGAGGTGATTGTTGAAAACCTCACGCCATTTGTGGATGCCCGTGGGACCCGTGTCTTTTTGGATGGCCGGGATGTCAGCGACCAGCTGGTGGATTTGGTTGTGAATATCGATGCCGGTAATGACATGGTTGAAGCAGTCATTTCTGTGTACAGGAATCGCTTCTTATTCAGCGATGAGGTGATTATCACCGATTTGCTGGGAGCATAGTCCATGAATCGACCAACAGCAGGGAGTGTCGCTGCTGCTGAACTGACGACAACGTATGTGTTTTTCAGCGGTCCCCAGTCCGATGGCCTAACGGTGATTCGGGATGGTGAGCTGTTGCTGCCGGGTACGGTGGACTCGGTTTCGATTCAGGTGGATGCATCCGATGAGGGTAATCCAGTCTTGACGGGGCTGATCAGTTTGGTGCCAGGGAGTGGTGTGGCATCTCGTTTTGGGAACAGTATCTCGCTGTTTCCGGGATTTGTAGAGGTCCTGGTTGGCGGTAAGCGCTTGCAGCTGGTTTGCCCAAACACGGGAGATTTGTCAACGCTGTGGTTTGGCATCGGGATGCGGACAAGTGGCGAGGCAACTCCGGTTCAAGGTGTTATGTCGCTTCGGATTTTGCTGGCTGCTGGACTCGGGGCGACGGCGGACCTTGTTTGGGCGGACAATGGTTTACAGGAATCGATTCTAGCGTAACGCGTGGAATGGGTGATGCTAGTTCTTGAACGGCGTCGCCCATGTTTCAATACTCACCACACTATCGGCTGGTAACTCTGCGTTGCGTGCGGTATCGATTTGAATTCGGGTTGCGCCGAGTGTAACGAGAGTCGTTTTGGGTGAGCCCGCTACAAGATTTACAACGGCTTCTGCCGCATCGGGTTCTGCTGTGAATGCATGGTCAAGCCATTGCAGTGCAAGCTGTCTTAGCTGCATCCGCTGTTGTTGTACGCCAAGTTTTGGGATTTCTGTGGGTACATCAAAGGTTAGCCGTTTCCGTTCTGGATCCCAGGTTAGGTTTTGTGTGCCCGGGAGGTCGATGGGGTCATCATCGGGGAGTCCTGCTCCGGATGTCTCAGCGGATGCTCCGAGAATGGGGGGCTTTGCCCCTTCGGCAAGGTTCGATTGGGATTGCTGTCCATCGTCACCACTACTGGATGACTGTCGCGGCTGGTCGAACTTTGGGTAGGTTGATTGTTGCTTGGCACGCGCGGGATCGGGTCCTCGGTTGATGAGGGACGTTCCGACGGCGATGCCGCCAAGGGTAAATGCGACCGCTCCTGCCACCAAAAGGCCAAGTTTTACACTCTGAGGCAACGCTGCGTACCAAGTCTGCAATGCTGGCAACGGGTTCGCAGCTCCACGCTTTCGCTGTTTCGTGCCAGATGCGAGTTTGCGCTTCGGTTTTGATGCTTGGGAAGCCGTGTCCGTACGCATCCCCATCACACGGCGAAGCCGGTCGGCATGGTCCTGATTACCCGGTGCGCAATCAACGGCGAGCGCAAAGTGATGGCGGGCATCGGTGATGTGCCCCGCATTTTCGTACAGCTCACCGAGCAGCGCATGCGTGGTCGCACAATCCGGGACTGACTCCAAGCGCTGTTGTGCAAGGGCTATCGCAACCGATGACTGTCCCCGGAGCTTACACAGATTGATTTCGGCAAGCGTCGGCGCTTCTGCGTCAGGACTTTCCAGTGTGCCCAAAGCCCCCGGTGCCCCGCTCTGTTTCATCCAGTGA
>CAIRTT010000088.1 GCA_903881535.1 uncultured Armatimonadota bacterium | reverse complement strand
TGCTCACGGAAGACCATCTTCCATTCATCAGAACGCTGATCATAAACACCATCAAAAACTTCGTTCAGGATGGGCTCAACTACCGACCGGAAGTCGGTACTACGCATAGGAGTAGCCATAGTCTAAGCCTCCCTTAAACAGAGTTGACGGCTGCTTTGTAATGGTGCTCGTTAATACGAACGGTAACCACAACATAAGCATCGGTGAGGGAATCAGTGATGTTGCCTTGAAATCCAGTAATCTGGAACTGACCAGATGTAGCCTGAATCACGCCAAGGACAGTGGTAGACAAGCCCGTCGAGGTGGAACCACCCGGCGAAGCAACAGTCCAATCACATTCCTCACCGACAGACGTCTGCACTGTGTCAGTGCCGGGCGTGCCGGGGTTGGCGTATTGCACGTCAAACAGCGTCTCAGGATCGTCGTAGACCCAAGCCGTGATGTTCGTGCCCGTGGTTCCACCCGGCCAGAAAGGCGAAATGGTGGGCTTGCCGGTGGAGTCCAGATACTCAACACCTGCGAAGATGCCGAGTAGTGCAACGCCATCGGTGGTGCCCGAACGTGTGCCGTCAGATGAGCCGAGCTGGATAGTACCAGCGTCGACAAGCTTTACGGGGTCTCCAGAGAAAATCGACGCAGCATAGGTGCTGGCGATTACGTAGGCTTTCGGACGCATTTGACCACTGTTGTGGAAAGACGCCCGGAAGCCAAAAGGTGCGCTAGTCGAAGACATAGTGGCTCCTAGTGGATTGAGGGGTGATTAGGAAAGATCAAACTGAGCTTCCCTACGTTGCCCAATCTCCATATTGCCATCGCCCATTGTTAACCGCGACTTTGAAGATTTAGCTTGCTGCTCAAGAAACTCTGCGGTGTCGGTAAGTTTTTCTTCCTCACGCAAAGGCGCATCGTGATGCGCTTCTGTCATATATCTCTCGTAAAGAGAGATCGGCAGCTTGAATGCAAGCATCTCATTCACCCCAATAAGGCCCTGCCAATCACCTGTTTTCAGGGTGGCATATTCCCAGCCGGGAACGTCTTCCGGCTTCACTGGCTCATATCCCAAACGAATTCTCGTCTGGATGGAATCACGGGGGTTAGTCGTGGTCAGCCAGCACATGTGCCAGCCGGGTATCTTAGGCAAGTCCGGTAAACTGGACTGAAAGAATTGTTGACGGAACATTGCAACTCGCTCATCGTCAGAAATTTCGCGATTTTCAGTTACAGCGCGATCTTTCATCGCACGGTTTTCGCGTTCTACGCCTGCAAGTTTCTTAAAGCGTTCGTCGTTCATAAGTCGCTCCCTTCAGCGATTAGAATTAGGTATATGATAATTTAAGGTAAAACACAAGATGCGTTATGTCCGGTTGTTTTTATCGTATTCAGCGTATCGTCTGGCGTACTTTTCCCGCAAGACGGGGTCATCCCAAACACCAGCATCCATTAGTGCCTGCTTACGGTCTTTGTTCATAAAGAACTCTTTATGAGTATTGGCTGAGCTATTATCCCTGCCGGAGCTTATGGTTGGCCCGCCCCTAGGTGAACGCGCAGGGGGAGCTGGTTCTTTGCCAAACCGCTCAGGCAAGCGCCTTGCGGATCGTGTGCGCAGCTCGTCCCAATACTCTTCAGTATGGGGATTGTAACCGTCCTTTGACAGGGCGTTATCAATCGCAAGCACAATAGC
>CAIRTT010000087.1 GCA_903881535.1 uncultured Armatimonadota bacterium | reverse complement strand
TGGAAGCCACGCCAGGTTTGCATGGAGATCTTGGTCGCATACAGCATGGTAGACGGACTTTGGTGCAAGTGTCCCGAGGGCGATGGTCAGATCACAGAAGCGGGCATCTGTGAGCTGCCACAGCACATTTCCAGTCTCAAGCGCCCTCGCAAAATGCATTAAAGCGTACCTGCAGGCAGGCGGCGAACGCGGCCCAGGAAGCGCTCCATGGCGCGCGCAAGGTCATCGTAGTTCGCCTCAGCCAGCACTTCATTTGCCCCAAACATAAAGGTTGGTACGTTGCGAACACCGGCTCCGTATGCACCATCATCAAATGGAAGAATCTGATCGGCGTATGCTTCACTGTCCACCGATGTTGCCATTGCAGCATCATCGATACCAACACTCTTGGCGATTTCGCGTAGGACATCAATGTTTTCGATATCGGCAAACTGCTCCCAATAGGCTTTGTAAATCGCCGTATTGAAGAGGTTGAAGGTTGCATGGCCGAGCGTCTTTGCAAACTCTAATGCGAGAAGAGCCCTGTGCGAACGGACGAATCCAGGGCGCACATCGGACATTGGGACGCCTTCGGCGGCTGTGAAGTCATCAAAGCGATTTGGCTTACTTGGATCTCTGACAATCGCAGGGCGTGGTCCGGGATTGGATGGAGGGCCTTCGAGGTCTGGCGGGAACAGCTCAGCACCCAGCCACGTGATTTCGATACCAAATTGCTGTTCGAGGCGCGCTGCCTGAAACAATCCAACGTAGCACCACGGGCAAACGATGTCATGATAGAGGACGACATTGTCACGGCGCATCTGCGGCCGGAGGTCAAATACGGTAGCCATAATGCTAGTCTACCTGCATGAATTGCATCTGTCTGGTATGCCTTTAGAGCGAACGTGTGCGATTTGTTTACCGGGGTTACCTGTGATAACTTATGGGCTCTGGACGGTTGGCTCAGTGGTAGAGCATCGCCTTCACACGGCGGGGGTCACAGGTTCGAATCCTGTACCGTCCATTCCTGACAACCATCCTAATGTTCGCATCCGTGCGAAAACGGCTGGTTTTCAATATCCAACTTCGGTCCCGCTATTGCAACATCACGGGATGTCAATGCCTCCAAGCCCTCCAGGTGTTAGGTTTGGATCTGGCGCATCCAGTTTTGGATCGGCCTTTTTCACAAACATGCTGGCCTTCACAAACTTTGCGTGGAGATCGGCAAATAGCACAACTCTCCCACCTGAGTAGCTGTCCTTCCCCGGAGTGTCAAAGGGCGCGACAATCGTCCCCCACATCCCGATCGGCTTGGTGCCAGCAAAGTCATGATTATTCGTCCACTCAGTGATCATCACTTTCTGACTTGCATACACAACATCGGCATCGGTCCGAGATACTGGCATCGCAAGGGAACCGGGCTTTGCAATGGCCTGAATCAGATTCTGTATGGATGAGATTGCAGCTAAGCTTTCATCACTTTCGTAGAATGCCGCAGAGTATGCGTAGCTGGTGTAGTCAAAGCTGCTTGCGGCAACGTCTTCGGGGCAAATCAAGAGATTTGATACACCATTTGCCGACTTGAATTGGTCTCCTAATGACTCGGATGCACTGACTTTAGCAACACCCAGGTACG
>CAIRTT010000086.1 GCA_903881535.1 uncultured Armatimonadota bacterium | reverse complement strand
GATGGCAAATCGCTACGTGTATGCCTCTGGGGCGGCGCGGCGATTGTCTCCTACGATGCCACATCCCTTGCCGAAACCGCACGCTTTGCAGTGGATCAACATCCAAATGACATCATCGAGCGTAACGGAGACATCTGGGTCAGCTGCGGAAATGCCGATACCGTTGTCCGCCTCGATGCGAAGAGCGGTGCCGTAACCGAACGCATTAGGACAAAGCTCATCCCAACCGCACTCACCGGCTCGTCACCAAGCGCTATCAGCCTATCGACAGATGGCTCCCGCCTCGCCGTAGCGCTCTCGGATGCCAATGCTGTCCAGCTGATTGATGTTGAAAAGCCTGGGATGTCAACGACCATCGGGTTTGTCCCAACTGCCGCCTACCCGACCGCCGTGGCATTTTCGGCGGATGGAAAAACCCTGTTTATCGGCTCTGGAAAGGGCCTTGGCACCGGTCCGAATCCAGGCAAGGGCGCTACAGAAACAGATGAGATCAAGGGCCGTGCACGCCGCCAAGCAGGTTTGCAAGGTAGGCTTTACCCGTACATCGCGACATTGCTCAAGGGCGTTGTGCAAACGGTTGACATTTCCGATGCGGCACAGCTGAAAGCCTACACCGCGACAGTTTTGCAAAACAGCCCCTACGGAAACCCGCCAGCAGCCGTTGATCAGGCATCCACAATCATCCCGACAAAAGCCGGTGTGGCAAGCCCGATCAAGTATGTCATCTATGTGATCAAGGAAAACCGTACCTACGACCAGGTCTTCGGAAACCTTCCGAAGGGCAATGGCGATCCGGATCTGTGTATCTTCGGGGATGACATCGCGCCTAACCACCGTGCCCTCGCGCAGCAATATGTGCTGTTTGACAACCTCTATGCGAATGGCGAGGTAAGTGTGGATGGCCACCACTGGTCAAATGGTGCATTTGTGCCCGACTCGATGCAGCGTACGTGGCCAGCGCAGTACGGCTCAAAGGGCGCGCCGCCCATCCGCTACGGCGACTTCAACGACCCGCTGTCCACCAACCCAAGCGGGCGAATTTGGGACATGGCCGCCGCCAAGGGCCTCGATTACCGCACGTACTACTACCACACGACCAAGAAAACGAATGTTGCTTGGAACCAGGCGCGCGGCAAGGGCGAGCGTGACTATGTCGCGATGGACATTTTCCTGAAGGATTATGCTGAATTTGAAGCATCCGGGAAGATGCCAAGCCTGATGGTGATGGCCCTCTCGGAAGACCACACCAAGGGCGCGACGGCGGGTGCGAATACGCCTGCTGCATGTGTCGCATCCAATGACTATGCACTTGGCAAGCTGGTCGAAGCCGTTTCCAAGTCGAAGTATTGGAACGAAACCGCGATCATGGTGATTGAGGATGATGCGCAAAATGGCCCAGACCACGTGGATGCCCACCGAACGGTCGCCCTTGCGATCAGCCCTTACACGCGCCGTGGGATGCTTGATTCGACGTTTTATAACACAACGAGTATTCTGCGCACGATTGAGCTGCTGCTGGGTCTGGACCCGATGAGCCCATTTGATGCGACAGCCACCCCGATGTACAAAGCGTTTGGCACCAAAGCAGATTTAACTCCGTACACGGCGATAAAGCCGACATCGGATATGGATGCAAAGAACCCTCCGAAGACCGCTCTGCTTAAGCTACAGGGAAAGATTGACTTCAGCGCTCCTGACCGCATGGATGTCGCAGGCGAAGATCGTCTCAACCGTGTGCTCTGGCATTCGATCAAGGGAATTAAGACTCCGTATCCAGGTGTGACCCGAAGTCCTTTGTTTACACGTGATGGTCGTGCGGCGATCGTGGATGGGGATGAGAAGGAAGATTAAGTCGTCTATGCTCTAGCCAGACGTGCTGCGCCGCTATAATGATGGCTGCCGCCGCAGCGCAGCACACTTCCTATGAGCATTCTGACCGTAACAAACCTTTCTAAGAGCTTTGGCGCTGACCAACTCTTCTCTGACATCACCTTTTCCATCGCCGCCGGGCAGAAGTTCGGCCTCGTCGGTCGCAACGGTGGCGGAAAGACAACCCTCCTCCGTATCCTGATGGGACAGGAGCTGCCCGACACAACCGGCGCAACCCCGGCCCGCATCAGCCTTGCTGCCGGACGCCGCCTCGGCTATCTAAAGCAGGAAGCGCCCGTCCATCCGGAACGGACCCTCGCCGAGGAAGTCGAAGTGGCCCTCGGGCCATACCGTGCCGCACAAGCAGCGATTGAAGCATCCGGAATTGCGATGGGCGAAGCCGGGGATGATGCAGACAAGCTGCAGGAAGCCTTGGATGCCTACACAGAAGCACAGGATGACTTTGAATCCCGTGGTGGCTGGGAACTGGAAGGCACCATCGAGGGGACGCTACGCAGCCTTGGCTTCAAGCCATCCGATATGTCCAAAGCCGTCGGCGACTGCTCCGGAGGCGAGCAGACTCGCCTTGCGCTTGCAAAGCTGGTTCTAACGCGCCCCGACCTACTAATTCTGGATGAACCCACAAACCACCTGGATATTCAAGCAGTGGAATGGCTTGAGACATTCCTCAAAGAATATGCCGGAGCCGTGATTCTGGTCAGCCACGACCGGACGTTCCTGGATGCCGTTATCGACACGATTGCCGACCTTGACAATGGCCGCCTTTCGCTCTACCGCGGTAACTACACACAATTCCGACAGCAAAAACAAGAGCGCCTCGATCGCCAACACGACATCTGGAAGAATCAGCAGAAGGAAATCGAACGCCTCAAAGACCTGATCAAGCGCAATGCGGGTGGTGGGGACACTGCGAGTAAAATCCGTAAAGTCACCCAAGGACGCATTGAGCGTATGGACAAAATCGACCGTGTCGTTGTGGACACGAGTCGGATGCGGGCCAAGGTGGATGAAAAAAGTGCGGGTCGAATCGGCCGGGATGTCCTGACATTGGACAACCTCAGCAAACGCTTTGATGACAAGGTTCTGTTTGAAAATCTCGATCTGAATGTTGAACGCGGTGACCGCATCGGCTTCGTCGGACCAAATGGTGCCGGCAAGTCGACATTGGTCAAAATGCTCCTCGGGGATGAGGAACCGACAACAGGTCGTGTCCAGTGGGGAAGCAACATCCGCCACGCATACTTCTCGCAGCATGCTGCAGAGTCACTTGACTTAAAGGCATCCGCTCTCGAAGCACTGGGCCTTGCAATGCCTGATTGGAACGAAACTCAGTGTCGCGGCTGGCTCGCGCGGTTTTTGTTCATGGGGGATGACGTCTTCAAAAAAGTCGAGATGCTCTCCGGTGGCGAGAAGAACAAGCTTGTTCTAGCGTGCATGCTCCTGAATCCTGTGAACTTGCTGATATTGGATGAGCCGACAAACCACCTCGATGTCGAATCGTGCGAAGCGCTTGGAGAAATGCTGACTGAATATTCGGGCACACTTTTCCTTGTCAGCCACGACCGTTACCTGCTGAACCAGGTAACGAACAAGACGCTTGGACTAACAGGTCGCGGAACGGCCAGCTGGGTCGTTGGCAACTATAGCGTTTGGCGGGCAACCCAAGGTGGTGAAAACGAAGCGATTCCATCCAATGCGATTCCAGCCAAGCAACAAAGCCGTGGTGCCAAGCCAAAAGCGAAGAAGTAGGTTATTTCTTTTTTTCTTCAACCGGATGCATGTAAAGGCCATCTGTGCGGGCGGAAACGGCGGATGTTTTACCGATCAAAATCGCTTGCGCGGTGTTATGTTTAACAGGGCTTTCTTGGTTGGAATTTTGTTGGATGTCAAAAGATTCCGTGTAGGGGCGGGCTGCCACGCCCGCCCGTGTTAGCAGTTTGCGATTTTGTGCGTCGACAGCGCAAGCACTGGGAATCACGCATCTGTCAGTGCGGGCGGACACAGCGGTCTGCCGCTACGCGGAGGTATTGTGCCATCCTCCCATTATCCCAGAACCGACGAACGTAATAGCGCGCAGCGCGGTGGAATGTTGAGCGGGAGGGCCGGGAGACGAAAGTGTTACCACCATCGAGTAGTGTTGTAAGTGAATACCGGCGACTTCGGCACGAGTGTGAGGCATCCACCGCGCAAGCGAAATTGATGACCACGACGTCAATCTGTGCGGGCGGACACGGCGGTCCGCCCCTACGCTGAGGATTTGCTATCCATTACGTCATTCTGGAATCATCGAAGTGAGGCGTTAGGTACCGTGCCATCGTCAGCACGGGAGGGCACAGCGGCCCTCCCCTACACAGACATTTTGTATCCGTCAACTGACCCAAATTTGTCACAGGCAGACGCCAGTCTAGTTGATAAAGACTACATCTCAACCTTTGGAACGGCTGCCAGCAAGCGCTGCGTCGTGGCGTGCTGGGGATGATCAAACACATCCTCAACCATCCCACGCTCGATAATCTTGCCCTTTTCCATCACACACACTTCATCGGCGAGGTAATCCACCACCGCCAGGTTGTGCGTCACAAATAAATATGTCAGGCCACGCTCACGCTGCAATCTGCGCAGCAAATTCAACACCTGGCTCTGCACACTGACATCCAGTGCACTCGTTGGCTCGTCCAAAACAAGAAACTCTGGCTCCACCGACAAAGCACGTGCAATCGCAATACGCTGGCGCTGCCCACCCGAAAACTCATGCGGATAGCGGTCAAGCGCATGCGCCGGCATCCCGACCT
>CAIRTT010000085.1 GCA_903881535.1 uncultured Armatimonadota bacterium | reverse complement strand
GATGCGCGGGCCGAGCAGCAGCCACTGCGCCGCCGCCCTTCGCATCGGACGGCTGGCACTTGATCTCATGGGCGGTCAAATCGACCGGGTCGACATTTCCTACGACACTGGCGGCTCGCTCCCGATGACGCATGCATCCCAGGGCTCGGATATGGGCCTCTTCGGTGGTCTGATGGGCTGGGATGCAACCGATGCGCGGCTTCCATCCTCCATGGCTATAATCCAAGCCGATGCGAACGTCGCTGTCGAAATCAAGTACGCCGACCTTGGGGATGAGCATCCGAATACCTACAATCTAACGCTTACCAATAGCCGGGAAAGCCACTCGCTAACGGCCATTTCCACCGGCGGCGGGATGATTGAAGTCATCAAAATCGATGGCCACGCCGTCTCCCTGTTCGGTGATACGTATGTCACTTTGGTACATGCCACGGCTGATGTAGCACAGGACATCTCAAAACTGACCGCGCTTGGCGGCGTCATTAATGTGAGCATCCACGGTGAACCAGGTTCTGAAAATGTCCTTGTTGCTGTGACATCGGAGCAAGCCCTGGCGGATGATGCCATCGGCGTCACGGGCATCAAGAGCATCCACCACCTTCTCCCCGTTTTGCCAGTCCAGACGACGGTCACCAGTAATATCCCGTTTTCGACCGCCGCTAGGTTGCTGGAAACCCTCGGCCCGGATGGCACCCTCCTTGATGCCGCCCTTCGCTACGAAGCCGCGCGGAGCGGGCTCACTGAGGGGGAGCTGCGCGCCAAGATGGGCGATATTGTCACAGTCCTCAAGGATTCGATACAGAGTGGCCTCGCAGGCACCGAGTATGCCGACCGTGTGCTCGGGTACCAGAGCGGTGGCTTTCAGACCGCGCTTGCGGCTGGCAAGCTCCTCGATGCCGGCGCATTGAACACCGGGATCGCGTATGTCACCGCCCTGATGGAAGTGAAATCCAGCATGGGTGTGATTGTGGCGATGCCGACTGCTGGTGCGTGCGCGGCGCTTCCGGGAATTGTGATTGCGGTTGCGGAGGCGCGTGGGCTTTCGGAGTGTGACATTGCGGATGCATTCCTCGCCGCGGGCCTTATCGGTGTTTTCATAACGACGGCGTGGAGCTTTGCGGCGGAGGTGGGCGGCTGCCAGGCGGAGGGTGGCTCGGCGGCGGCGATGGCTGCTGCGGCGCTCGTAACGCTTGCTGGCGGGACAACGGGGCAGGCACTTGCTGCTGCATCGATGGCCCTCCAAAGCATGCTTGGCCTCATTTGTGATCCGATTGCCAACCGCGTTGAAGCTCCGTGTCTTGGCAAGAACGTGATGGCGGCGGCGAATGCAATCTCCTGTGCCAATATGTCCATCGCCGGGTTCGATCAGGTGATTCCCTTTGATGAAGTCATCGAGACCGCGAAGCGTGTTTCTGCCCAAATGCCGCGTGAGCTGCGCTGCACAGCGCTTGGGGGTTTGTCGATATCGCCAACCAGCAAGGCAATCGAGCTGCGGCTTGCGAGTGCCAGTGCAAATGGTGGCTGTGGAACGGGTGGATGTGGCAGCTGTGGGTGTGGTTGAAATGCGTTGATGGCAGATAATAAGTCAATGGTTATATTTCGTAATGCGACTCCTACGGATGCTTCTGCGGTGGCGACACTTGTCAATGGTGCCTACCGTGGCGAGTCATCCAAGGTCGGCTGGACAACCGAGGCCGATCTTCTCGGCGGTCAGCGCACGGATGCCGATAAGGTCGGAGACATCATTGCCGCGCAGAATCAATGCATCCTTCTGGCGGAGAGCGGTGAGGCACTCCCTGGTGCTGCAACGCTCGTTGGATGCGCACATCTCACATTTCATTACGATCATGTGTATTTCGGGATGCTGAGCGTTAGCCCTGTTGCGCAAGGTAAGCGTATTGGCAGGCAGCTCCTAGCTGAGATCGAGGCAGTCGTGGCTGCACGTGGTCTGAAACGCGTTGTGATGACAGTGATTCATCTTCGGCACGAGCTGATCGCTTACTATCTGCGCCGTGGGTATGTGCCGACAGGGGTGATTCATGCATTCCCGATGCAGGATCCACGCTTTGGGTTGCCAAAGGTTGAGCATATCGAGCTGTTGGAATTTGAGAAGATTCTCGCTCTTGATGTTGCTTAGGACCTTGGAAACGGACCATTTGAAAGGCACCTTTTGGGGTTACCCAAGGTGAACTTCGCCTCCTTTAGCGGCTGGTGTTCAAATTCACACTGTTTGTAAAACATAACTTAGACTATTTCTAAAATAAGTACGTAATATTTCTCTTGTTTACCGAAGTTAACGCTGGTGAGGCAGGTTTATTGAATCTGCCGTACAGCCTAGCAGACTGTGTTTTTCCCAGTATCTTAACTAGCCTTTAGCCCGCCTTTATACGGGTTTTGGCCTGTTGCACTTACTAGTTTTCGGACGTAAACCATACTCATTGATGGTTTGTTTGGAGACTAAAAAATTGAATACAGAGACTAAATGGGTGCGCTGCTTCCGCAGTGCTCCAACCGTTTTGGCAATAACTATTGGTGTCGCATCGTTTGCATCGACTGCACAGGCCCAGACTATTTCGCCTTATGCAGCGACGCAGAAGCAGAACATGGGCAACAACCGCTACAAGGTTCTTGGCGGTGGTGCACAGTTTGACATGAACACCATTTTGGTGCAGTTCAATCCTGGTTCGACAGACTTCGAGCGGGATGGCTGCTGCCGAAAAGTTGGACTTGGCGCGATTGACAAGTACAAGATTGTGGATGGCTTGGCACTGATCCACGTATCTGGTGGGGACCCGGTTGCTGCACTTGCAATGGTTGAAGCGGATCCAGCGGTGTTACGGGCAGGCTTGAACTACATTGTTTCGACTCAGATAACGCCAAGTGATCCGTTGTTTGGCAGCACCTGGGGGATGAACAACACCGCCAGCCAGCTGAATGACATCGATGCTCCTCAGGCATGGGACATCTACACTGGCGATCCTAACTACCGAGTGGCAGTCATCGACACCGGAATCGATTTCAACCATCCAGACCTCCAGGGCAACATCTGGGTCAACCCAGGCGAAATCGCAGGGGATGGCATCGACAATGATGGCAATGGCTACATCGATGATGTCAGTGGTTGGAACTTTGTGACCAACACAAACAACCCACAGGATGGCAATGGCCACGGGACGCACGTCTCTGGAACGATTGCTGCCAAGGGCAACAACGGTATCGGTGTCGCTGGTGTCGCATGGGCAGCCAAGATTGTTCCTTTAAAGTTCCTCTCCGATACCGGAAGCGGAACCACCGCGAATGCAATCAAGGCGATTGACTACTGCACCACAAACGGCATCAAGCTGTCGAATAACTCTTGGGGTGGCGGACTCTACGATTCGCTGCTGCAACAGGCGATTGTAAATGCGGGCGCCGTTGACCACCTCTTCATCGCCGCAGCGGGAAACAGCGCTCTCAACATCGATGTTTCTCTCTCCTACCCTGCCAGCTACAACCTCTCCAATATGGTGAATGTCGCATCCACGACTAGCGCAGGCACTCTGTCGGTGTTCTCCAACTTTGGAGTTGCTACCGTTCAAGTAGCTGCCCCAGGCTCGAACATCTTCAGTACCTGGCCAGTGGCTTTGACCGTACTTGGTCAACCAAATGGCTACAACTCGATCAGTGGAACATCGATGGCTGCGCCACACGTAACGGGTCTCGCTGCACTGCTCCGCGGAAAGATGCCAAGCTGGACAGCCACACAGGTTCGCAGTGCGATCTTGGGCAGCACGAAACCGCTGGCGTCCCTAGCAGGGAAGATTAGCCGAGAAGGCATCATTAGTGCCTTCAATGCACTTGCTGCGACCAATGTCGAAGCTATTCCACCAACGGTCAATGCTGTTAGAACGCCTGCTACAGCCAACGCAGCTGGCTGGAACAACGCTAACGTGACGGTTGCCATCACTGGTACTGACAATGTTGGTGGAAGTGGCGTCCGGGATGTCAAGTACACCATAAACGGTGGCGTAACTCTGACATCTGCAGGTGCTTCAACGAACGTTGTGACATCTGCAGATGGCATCGCTACGATTGCGTATTGGTCGACAGACAACTCTGGGAATGTGTCTCCAGTTGGCTCGATGACGGTGCGTGTTGACAAGACATTGCCTGTAACAACCATTTCTGCGACGCCTGGAGCGACATCAACAAGTGTCGTTGTGAGCGGTACGGATGTGACATCTGGTCTTGCTGGAACGTTCTACTCTGTAGATGGTGCACCGGCAGCGGCTTACTCTGGTCCGATTACATTGGACAACGGTGTACATACAGTCACTGCGTATAGTACGGACATCGCTGGAAACACAGAAGCCGTCAAGTCGCTTTTACTTCCACTTGGGTCGTTGTCGACGGTTAGTGTGAATCCGGTCAGCGTCAATGGGGGAACTGCTGCTACTGGAACGGTCACACTTGGCTCACCGGCACCTGCCGGAGGTGTTGTGGTCGCTTTGACGAGTAGTTCGGCGACGGCAGTTGTCCCTGCATCGGTTACGGTGGCAGCGGGAGCTACTACGGCGACCTTTGTGATTAGCACGACCGTTGTTACGGCAAGCACACCTGCAGTGATCACCGCATCATCGCTTGGTGTCAGCAAGACAACCACGCTTAACGTAAACCCGGTGGTCACATCAGTCGTCTTCAGCACACTGACGCTTAATCCAACATCGGTGCGTGGTGGACGTGCAAACTCCACTGCTACGATCACGCTGAGTGTGGTTACGCCAACGGCGCTTGTTGTCAATCTGGCTTCCAGCAACATCTTAGCGGCCCGAGTTCCACTAACGGCAACGGTGCCTGCCGGTGCACGTACTGTTACGTTTACGGTGACATCGGTCCTCGGAACGACGAACCGAACGGCTGTTATCAGCGGTACAGCCCTCGGTGTAACGCGTTCCGCCACTTTGACTGTTCAGAAATAATTGAGCAGTCAAGCAGATCCTGTCTGGGTTTAGTCTCCCCTTGACAGGTCTGATACCAACTGGTTCTGCAGGAAGTTTAGTCTCCTTCCTGCAGGGCCAGTTTTTGTTACATTTCTTGTGTAACCAATTTCTTTTACTGGAACTTGTTATAGTGAACTTAGTGAGTTGCCTGTACCAGCCTTAGCATGCCAAGCAGTGAGAATAAAGTGGTAGTAGCAATGCGGTTAAATCTGGGCGTACGTGAGTTCAGCAGTTGGCAGTCTAATTATGCCTAAGGGTGGTGGATATTCCATAAGAACGATCTATTAGGGGACAAGTAATGTTTTATAGACCTCAAATGACTGATCGGTCGTACTACGACCTAGGTAAGTTTCATCGTAAAGCTACAACGACATCAAGCCTTGCACAGCAACATTTTGATGATGGATTAGCATTTTTATATGCCTTCAATCATGATGAGGCAATTCGCTCCTTTCAAAAAGCCTTTATGTCGGATGAGTCATTTGCCATGGCTTACTGGGGCATCGCTACCGCAAATGGTCCACACATCAACAATCCAACTGTTGATGCAAAAAAGGCAAAAGCTGCTTGGCAAGCAGCCAACCAGGCTAAACGCTATGCGAGTAACGGCACACCGCAAGAAAAGGCGCTTATAGAGACACTCTTTGCGAGATTCGTGCAGAAACAACCTCTCGATCGCTCACAGCTGGATCGTAACTATGCCCTGGAGATGCAAGCCGTATGGAAGAAATTCCCAAAGGATCCGGATATCGGTGCACTCTACGCCGAAGCAATGATGGACCTCAGGCCCTGGGATTTGTGGAAATCAAATGGTTCACCACAGCCAGGAACACCTGAAATCGTCAACGTCCTGGAGCGAGTGCTGTCATTTTCTCCTGACCATCCGTTAGCAAATCACCTCTACATACACGTAATGGAGGCATCCCCAAATCCAGAAAAGGCAAATCGTGCGGCAGATACCCTGCGCGACCTGCAACCGGGCCTTGGGCACATGGTGCACATGCCATCCCACATCGATGTTCGACAGGGACGGTGGAAGGCAGCTGTCATTGCAAATGAAAAATCAATACGGGCTGATCTTGACTATTCACATCAACAGCCTGAGCAAGGGTTTTATCGGTTGTACATGACACACAACTATCACATGCTTGCTTTTGCGGCGATGATGCGTGGGCAATCCAAACTGGCGATAAGCACGATGGATGAAGGTGTGGCAAATATTCCGGCCAAATGGGCAAGTGCTAATGTGGGAATTATTGATGGTTTTATGGCGATGCCAATCGAGGTACGTGTGCGTTTTGGTAAGTGGGAGGATGTCCTGAAGGCAAAGAAGCCATCAGGAGAATTTGCTCTGGCTGGGGCGATGTGGCATATGGCTCGTGGAATCGCGTTTGCTTCTACTAAGCAGACAGCTGATGCCCGGATGGAGCTAAGTCGTTTCCGTAGTGCCGTTAAGAAAGTACCCTCGGACAGGTATTTTGGTAACAATACTGCTTCTGCACTGCTTACCGTTGCGCTACACATGCTTGAAGGAGAAATCCTGATTGCTGAAGGCCACTTGTCAACTGGAATAAAAGCATTGCAGAACGCCGTCATTGCGGAAGACCAACTTCGCTACGATGAACCTCCGGATTGGATAATTCCAACACGGCATGCATTGGGCGCGGCACAGATGCGTGCTGGCAAGTGGCGTGATGCAGAAAAAACGTATAAGGCTGACCTGGATAAGCTCCCGATGAACGGATGGTCCCTTTATGGCTTGTCACAATCATTGGAAAGACAGGGAAAGAAGACAGAAAGCCAGCTTCAACATCAAAAGTTTATGGCTGTCTGGAGCGAATCCGATGTTCAAATAAAGTCATCCTGTCTCTGTCTTCCCTTCGATACAGCAAAGGAATGAATTACGGTTAGTTAATTCGATGTGTATTCCGTTTACGTTTGGGCAGTGAATGTTTTCAGACACTGTATACGGGCAGGCCTCTGTGCCTGCCCTTTGCGTTGATTGACCCTGTTGATGGTTGGATGGCGGACATCCGTTCACACATCCACGGTGGATAACTCCAAAATTTCCGTGTCTGGAAGGACTGCTGTGCCATCTCGTGGCTATAGATTTCTTGATGTGAACATTAATCTGTGCCCGTGTGTCAACAATCGTTACCGCGGGCGGGCGTGGCAGCCAGCCCGTACACGGAATAGCAAGCGATGTGTCTCAGAGAGACATTTGCCATGCACCGATAGCCATCGTAGAGTTACATGGTTTGTCTCTTATTACCGATTTATGAATCGTTAAGCAGATAACCATAATCGCGTTTTCTAAAACTGGAGTCTCACCATGAAATCTAGTCGATATGCTTTTCTATGTATCGGTATTGCTATGCTTGGGTCAACGCAAGGGCTAGCACGGCTTCAAGACAAACCTGCTGGTACCGCAGTCCCCAAAATAGATCAGGTCCCGAAATCTGCCGAACCAGCATTGGAAGCAGACAAGCTTCGCAGGGCGGCGATGATCTCGGCCGACATCGAGAAAATCAGTGCCTTGGTGGCGGATGAATTGGTTTACACGCACTCCAGTGGCAAGGTTGATGACAAGAAGTCTTTACTGGATGCAATTCGCTCTGGCTCACTTGATTATGAGAAGATCGAACCACGAAACACCGTGGTACGAGCAAAGGGCGGCACTGTGGTTGTCACTGGATTGGTGTCGATTGCCGTGAAAGCACCCGATGGCCTGAAGGCTTTCGATGCTCGTTTTACGGCCGTCCATATGCGTAACAAAGATGGAAACTGGCAGCTGATGGCGTGGCAGACGACGCGATTACCCGAACAACCTAAATAGTTCTATTCCGCGACGTTTCGACGTCTTTCACTGTGGGCTCCCGGCGCACCCGCTCCTCATTCCACCCGGCGTCGCGCTCGGATTGAATTGTGGGTGCCGATTCCAATATCTCCGCGTAGGGGCGGACCGCTGTGTCCGCCCGCACCTACCAATACGGAAATGGGATTTGTTGATGTACACGCTTCGCTTGCCGGGTGGATGCATCGCGTTTGCGCCGATCTCGCCGGATGTTAAGAAATTCCCGTTTAGTGCTTGGTTCGGCTTGGCTGGCTTGTCGCGTAATGCGGTCCTGTGGGTCGACCATCCCCGATGGTCACGACGGGTGATTTCTTGACGAACTGTTGGTTTTGACCATCGGCGACGGTGCCCGCCCTGCCAGCCGCCGAGAGATCCCTTGCATGCAACCCCCGGTTGCTGAAATGTCCGGCTCCCGGCGCACCCGCTCCACATTCCACCCGGCGTCGCGCTGATTAGTGTAAATGTTTGATTGTGGATGGACGGATTACAAACCTCAGCATCGGGGCGGATCTTTCAGCCTCCCAAATCAAACAAATCCAAATCCACGGACTTGTCTCCCGCGCGGCGCGCAACCTCATTCCAAAAATGCGCGCGTTCCGTTTCCGCCGCTGGCATGTCGATCAATAGATTCGCACGCGGGTACAGTATCTCCCAGCCATTTGCTGCGACTAAAACAGGAACCGGATACGGATATTTGCTCCCCTTGACATCCCGCCAGCGAACCTTGGCGATGTCCTTCCACAAAATCCGCTGCTTGCCCCACGGGCGATACACCTCAAGGGCATCATCCGTAATCACATACCGGTGCACCAAAATGTCAACCAACATGTAAATGGAGAGCAGCAAGAGGCCGCTCATCACCAAAGTAAATACCTTTGGGTCGAGCTTAGACTGCACCCGATTTTCACCCACACGCAACAGAAATGCCGCCATGAGTGATAGCCCGCCAAACAACGTACCCCCAAACACCTTCTGCCAGAGCGCTGCCCCGTATGATTGTGGCGCCATCAGATATCGAACCGGATTCCCTGCGCGAGCGGCAGCTCCGTTCCATAGTTCACCGTGCTCGTCACGCGGCGCATATACGCCTTCCACGAATCGCTCCCCGACTCGCGCCCGCCGCCCGTATCCTTCTCACCACCAAATGCCCCGCCAATCTCCGCGCCACTTGTGCCAATATTGACATTCACAATCCCGCAGTCCGAACCGACCGCACTGCAAAACAGCTCCGCCTCACGGACATCCAATGTGAAAATCGCACTACTCAAGCCCTGAGGGACATCGTTGTTCAATGCAATCGCATCCGAAAGCTGCTCATACGGTGACACATACAAAATCGGTGCAAATGTCTCGACTTTACAGATAGGGGCATCCGCGGCAATCTCAACCAATGCTGGATGCACATACGTACCGCCACTCGGCACACCTTCAAGCACACGCTGGCCAAAATGTACGACACCGCCCTGCGCCCGTGCAGCATCCAGTGCAATGTCCATGCTGTCCGCCGCACGTGCATCGATTAGTGGACCAACTAGCGTCCCATTCGCCATCGGGTCTCCAATCGGCAGACGCGCATACGCAGCCTTGAGGCGCTCGATGACATCTGAATACCTGCTTGCATGCACATACAGACGCCGCAGCGTCGTACACCGCTGGCCGCACGTCCCAACCGCGCCAAAGACAATCCCACGAATCGCCAGCTCCAAGTCAGCACTTGGTGCCACAATCGCCGCGTTGTTTCCACCAAGCTCAAGCAAGACCTTGCCCAGCCTTCGGCCAACGACCTCCGCCACCGAGCGGCCCATCGGGACCGAACCCGTCGCGCTCACCAATGCCACACCACGGTACGCAGCGAGAGCCATGCCGACATCCGCGCCGCCTTGCGCAATCTGATGGAGGTTCTCCGGTACGACTGGATGCTCTGCGAAAACGCGTCTCAGAATAGACTGCACTGCAGCTGCACAAAGCGGCGCCTTCTCGCTTGGCTTCCAGATCACCGGGTCGCCGCAGACAAATGCCAACATCGCATTCCATGCCCACACCGCAACCGGGAAGTTAAACGCCGAAATCACGCCGACAACGCCAAGCGGATGCCAGAGCTCGCTCAACCTGTGGTTCGGTCGCTCACTCGCAATCGTGAGGCCAGTCAGACCACGACTAAGCCCTACGGCATAGTCGCAGATATCAATCATCTCCTGAACTTCGCCAAGAGCTTCCTGCGTGATTTTGCCGACTTCCAGGCTCACAATGGCCGCGAGGTCTTCTTTATGCTCACGCAGCGCATTGCCGATCGCACGCACGACATCCCCGCGCACCGGCGCCGGCACCCGCCGCCACGCATCAAATGCAACCTGAGAACGCTCCAGCATCGGTCCAATCGCATCCGGAGACACCATCCCAACCGTGCCGAGCTGCGTGCCATCAATCGCGGAATACGAAACCAATGACTGATCAACCGACGCTGCGCCCGCAGTCGTCGCGATGTCCATCACACCAAGGCGAACCAATGCCTGTGAGATGCTTTCCATAGAACGTTCCTCCAGCGGGAAACGCTAAACCGCCCCCGCAGCCATCACCAAACACATCGTCTTCGCATCCTCAATCGTGCCATCCAGACACCATGCACGGGCCTGCTCGAGTGGCACACGGATGATTTCCATAAACTCATCTTCATCACGCGGCAGCTCGGCATCCGATAACCCACGCGCAAGATAGCCCCAAATCTTCTCAGAGCTGTAACCCGGAGCGACATACACGGCGTAAACCTCCGTCCAGTCCTCCGCAGCCAAGCGAACCTCTTCCGCCAGCTCGCGCTTCGCGCAGTCCAGCGGTAGCTCACCCTTGCCAAGGCCGCCCGCACACGCCTCCAAAAGCACCTTGCCCGTCGCAAGACGAAACTGACGAATCAGCGTCACGGAGCCATCATCATGGATGGGAAGAACCGCGACCGCACCCGGGTGGGTGATAATGTCGCGCACCGATTCGGAGCCATTTGGTAGCGTCACGGTATGGCGATGCAGGTCGAACACACGGCCCGTGTGAATCAGGGCACTGGATGTAATCGTTTCGCTCAGCGTCTCCATGGGTCAGTCCTTGTCTGGGCGGTCCACGGGATGCATAATCCACGCGGGGATTTCAAGCTCACCCACATCACGCGTAAACTCGCCTTCCAGCATCCGGCTAGGAATCTCATCCGAGCCACGCTGCAATGCGGCATCAATCACCGAATCCGCAGCATCCAGCTTCAGCACAGAATACTCTTCCAGCAGGCGGACACCGCCTTGGTCGACCACGAAGACACACCACGGGATGTCATCCGGGCCGAAGGCTTCCCAAATCGACAGGATGCTTCCGTCATCGTCCACCGCGACGAGCGAGCCATCCGTGTCTTCAATCTCGAATTCCAAATCCACCGGGAGCAACCGTAGCCAGTTAAGCTCTTCCGGGGCGCCATGGTCATCGCCAAAGATCTCTCCACGCTCGGCCCGCAGCACGTGGTCAAACCACGCGTGTCCCGCAATCAGGAGATCGAATTCTTCATCATCCGGTGTGTAGAGCTTCATTTCATATCCTCATTCGAACGTACATCAGACCGTCGGTGCAACGAGCATGCCAGTGTACCTGCTGCAGCAGCACACTTGAAAATCAATGGATCTTCATCGTAGGATCTGCCCATCGACCGCAATGAGATTCCCGCCGATGCGCAGATTTCCCGGATATCTGGAACAACAATCGGCGCGACCAGCTGGCGCTCCGTCCATTCCTGGTCATTACCTGCGAGGTATGCGGCTTCTTCGCTTGGAACCGCGACAAGGTGCCCATGCCCCGATGTCACTCCCAAAACCGTGCGGCTGTGGTGACTGGTTCCTTGGTGGCGCGGGCGGGGATCGCTGCTGGATGCCCGTAGCGCTGCAATACTCCGCCCACCAAGACGCTGCGCGATGTCAAGCCACATCCCTTGCTCAAGCCCGCTATGCCCAAATGTCGTCCCTGTGCCGGCATTTCCTGGGAGCTGGCAAATCACCACGATGTCGGCTTTCAAAACAGTCACCGCACCGCAGAGCGCACTCGCAACTGTGACCGCTTCGAAGTCGCCGCCCATCGCCTGACCGGCCGTGATACACCCGCAAAGCCACCCGGATTTCTGTAAAGCACGTACCGTTTGGCTAAAGCTTGCGTGGAGCGCACCGCCATCCGTGGCGATGTAAGCGATACGCAGCTCCGGGTTTTGTAACCGGATTGCCGCACATACCGCGGGGAGCTGGGAATGCAGCATGCAAACGACCACAGGTGTTTCCGGGAGCACATCCTCTGCATAGTCAGTGTGCATTTCAATCGGAACGACAGCCGTCTGATCCGATGTGTAGCGACCTTTGACGATGTGATCGGTTGGGGAATGCGTATCGCCGGAGCGCACATCCCCGCCGGGCGTCAGCGCAGCCACCGCAAACGCCATTCCACCGGTTCCAAGCCCGAGCGAAATGCCCGTCGTGTTCAAAATGACTGTGTCACCTATTTCAGGCGTACCGACCGTCGCGGTGTAAGCGATGAACGGAATCTCCGTGCCATGGTTGTCATCCGCGATGCCCTGCGCAATTCCAGATGCGTTGAAAGTGATCTTGGTGATGGTTGCAATGCAGCGTGTGGATGTTGGCATCAGTCGTGATTAGCCTTTGTTGACCAACGGGATGCCTCGTTCTTTGAGGGTTTTGGTGATGCGTTTCTGCACAATAATCAGCATCAGGAAGAGTCCGGACAGCCCGGCACCGATGAGCGCAAAGCTCGCGGCAAACACCCTAATATTGCGGCGCTCACGGGGAACATCGCTTGCAAGCCGTATGGCTACCTTAGCCTTATCAACAAACTTCTTGCCTTCATCCTTGCTCACATAGCCTTTATCGATATCCCGATACGCTTCGCGAAGCTGTGTCATCGGGCGGTCAGCAATATCTCGCTTCGCAGATACGAATCCAATGACAGCGCCCATGATGCTGCAGGCGATGATGAAGAGGGATGCTTTGTGGATGAGGCGGTGGATGGTTTGGTTTTTGAGGTCGGTGTAGCCACCGATTTTCATCCCGGCCAGAATAAGCGCATATCCAAGGCCGCCGGCTGCGCTACCAATCACAGTGCCAAAGCCGGTTCCAAGTGGGGTAGGCCAAGGTGCGCACGGAAGGATGCTGCCCATACCCGTATCAAGGATGCCACCAAGCAGTGCGCCGGCGGCAATACAGTGAATAGCGATGGATGTAGGCTTGGTGTTCATGGGGTCTCAAATGCCAATGCCCCCTCGCGACAGCCGATGTGGTGTCGGAGGGGGCATGCAACCTAGGCTTAGTTGAGGGTGGCTGCCTTAGCGACCACTTCATCAATCCCGCCGACCATATAGAAGGCCTGCTCAGGAAGGTCATCATACTTGCCCTCAAGGACTGCACTGAAGGACTGAACTGTGTCTTCACGGCTAACAAACTTACCAGCGATACCGGTAAATGCTTCACCAACGAAGAATGGCTGGGACAAGAAGCGCTGAATCTTACGTGCACGGGACACGATCAGCTTATCGTCATCTGAAAGCTCATCGATTCCGAGGATCGCGATGATGTCCTGGAGCTCTTTGTAGCGCTGCAGAATAGACTGAACGCCACGTGCGACACGGTAGTGCTCTTCGCCAACGATTTCCGGTGCGAGGATACGGCTGGTGGATGCCAGTGGATCCACAGCAGGGAAGATACCCTGTGCAGCCAGGTTACGCTCGAGAACGGTGGTTGCATCGAGGTGGGAGAAGGCTGTCGCAGGTGCTGGGTCGGTAAGGTCGTCTGCAGGTACGTAGATAGCCTGCACCGATGTGACCGAGCCGCGGCGGGTGGATGTGATGCGCTCTTGGAGTGCACCCATTTCGCCGGCCAGCGTTGGCTGGTAGCCCACAGCGGATGGCATACGTCCAAGAAGTGCGGACACTTCGGAACCAGCCTGTGTAAAGCGGAAGATGTTATCCACGAAGAGAAGAACATCTTGGCCCTGCTCGTCACGGAAGTACTCGGCCATGGTCAGACCAGAAAGCGCAACGCGGAGACGGGCTCCAGGTGGCTCGTTCAT
>CAIRTT010000084.1 GCA_903881535.1 uncultured Armatimonadota bacterium | reverse complement strand
TTGATTGCGGGCATTTTTAAACCCTGTGATAGGATATGAGGGAACCTGCGTGGATTCCACGCAGGTTTTTCTATGTCTGGACGGGGCGCGACGGGGGGTTGCGCATTCCGCCGCTATCGCATTTAGAGGTATAAAATGCTCCGCAATATCGCCATCATTGCCCACGTTGACCACGGGAAAACGACCCTGTTGGACGGCATGCTCAAGCAGGGAGGCGCCTTCCGGGATAACCAGGAAGTCGCTGAGCGCGTCATGGACCGTATGGATCAAGAGCGTGAGCGTGGAATTACCATTATCTCCAAGCACACTGCCATCCATTTCGCAGGTGTAAAGATCAATGTTGTTGATACCCCTGGCCACGCCGACTTCGGTGGTGAAGTTGAGCGCGTGATGCTCGTCGTGGATGCTGTTCTCCTCCTGGTCGATGCCGTCGATGGTCCGATGCCACAGACGCGCTTCGTTCTTGAAAAAGCACTCCAAGCGGGTCATAAAGTCATCGTCGTGGTTAACAAAATGGACCGCGCAGATGCACGCCCTGACTGGGTCATCAATGAAACCTTCGACCTCTTTGCAGAGCTTGGAGCAACTGATAGACAGCTAGACTTCCCAGTTGTTTACGCGACTGCGCTTGATGGCAAAGCTTCCCTCGACTGGGATGCAGCCCCTGGCGAAACGCTGATTCCGTTGTTCCAGACCATCGTGGACCACGTTGCACCACCAAAGGTTACTGGCACGAACGAGGATGACCTTCAGGCGATGATTTCGACCATCGATGTCGATGCACACCTCGGGCGCCTCGGTATTGGTAAGGTTTTCTCCGGTGAGCTAAAGCCAAACCACATCGTTACGGTTTTCCGCCGCGATGGGACCAAGTATTCCGGGCGTGTTCAAAACGTCTATGTCTATGAAGGACTGAAGCGAGCCCTGGTTGATGCTGCCGTTCCTGGCGACATCATTGCTGTAACGGGTATTCCGGACATCACCATCGGTGAAACCATTGCCTTCGGTGAAAACCCAACCCAGCTGCCTCCTCCAACGGTAGACGAACCAACACTGCAAATGACATTTAGTGTCAATACCAGCCCGTTCGCCGGTAAGGAAGGCCTCCACCACACCAGCCGTAAGCTGCGTGAGCGCCTGATGAAGGAACTCGAGTCCAACGTCGCGCTGCGTGTTGAGGAAACAGAATCATCGGATGCATTCCGTGTCTATGGACGCGGCGAGCTTCACCTTGCCGTTTTGATTGAAACGATGCGACGTGAGGGCTACGAGCTTCAGGTCTCGATGGCAGAAGTTATCTACCGTGATTCTCCAAAGGGCCGAACCGAACCGTTTGAACGCGTTCTTATCAGCGTCCAAGATGAGTACGTTGGCGCTGTTGTTCAGACACTTGGCGAGCGCAAGGGTGAGCTGCAGGACATGCGTCCTAACGACAAGGGTGGCACCCGCCTCGAGTTTGTTATTCCAACGCGTGGTCTTCTCGGCTTCCGTGGGATGTTTATGACGCTTACCCGTGGTACCGGCGTTATGAGCACCATCCTCGAAGGCTACAAGCCTTTTGCTGGAGAAATGGACAAGATCCGCCGCGGATCGCTCATCGCATCCGATAGCGGCCAGACGACGACCTTTGGTCTTGCAAATGCCGAAGAACGTGGCCTTCTGTTCATTCCTAGCCAGACACAGGTCTACTCAGGCATGATTGTTGGCAAGCATCAGCGTGAAGGCGACCTCGTTGTCAATGTCTGCAAAGTCAAGCAGCTGACGAACATGCGTAGCTCGACATCCGATGTTGGTATTCGTCTGACGACCCCAACGACGATGAGTCTTGACC
>CAIRTT010000083.1 GCA_903881535.1 uncultured Armatimonadota bacterium | reverse complement strand
GACTTGATGACGGCGGATGGCCACGTTCAGCTGAGCGTGGATACAAAGCAATCAGTTGGCGTAAAGCAAGCGAAACGGCTTTATCGGAATGCTGGGAATGCGACATTTTCGCCGATTGAGGCTCCGGAAGCTCTCGGACCGCTTGGAGAACCGGTTATCTCTCGGGGCCTCGCTACGGCTGACATCAACAACGATGGCTTTATCGATGTCCTCGCCACAAACCAGAATTCTCCGGCTCAGCTGTTCCTGAATCGCGGGTCGGCAACTGCGAATTCGATTTCATTCCAGTTGAGGGGGCGTAAGTCGAACGCGGATGGCAGCCATGCTCGCATCACACTCATCTCAACTAAAGGCCAAAAGCAAGTCGACTGGGTGAAGGCAGGATCCAGTTACCTCTCTGCCAGTGACCGACGAGTCATCTTTGGAACCGGGGAAACTAAGGGTGAGTTTTCTGCGATCATTAGTTGGCCAAGCGGCTCTAAGGATAAAGTCGCCAAGCTTAAGCCGGGTTCCATGTATGAGGTTGTAGAGGGTAGCGGCATCAAAAACGTAAAGCCCTACAAGCAAAAGTAACTGGAAGTTTCTGTATTGCGGCTAAGCGCTGCACCTGAGAGCACCAACATCCAGCCACCGTTTTAGTCGTCGCTGGTGTATCCCCACATTCGTTACATAGTCTGCACCTAAGTAGGAGTCACGAAGGCCTGCGACAAACCTCGTTGTGTAGCGGCCGGCGATGTCATCGAAGCGTGTTACCCGGACTTGAATATCATCCTCAAAGGAAAGCAGCGCTTGCTCATATTCAAACATACCGGGGAGCTCTTCACCGGATGGATAGCGGCCATCGGTGTAGAAGGACAAGTACGATGCAGCGTACGCGATAAGGGCATCGAATCCATCACGATCAAGCGTCTTGTTGAGCGTAAAGTCCACCGCCAGAACGCGCTCCGGATGCCCAACGGCAGTCCAGGTTGGATCTGCATTGTGTTCGGCGAGAAACTCTCCCAGCATTAGGACTGAGAGCCAATCAAATGCCGCATCGACATTACTACGCTGATTGCAGAGCATGTCAGTCGCAATACGAATGACTAGCTTCCCGGCTTTTCCAGAAGTGTCAAGAGATGAAAACAACCGCGGTCCGTCTACAATAGCCAGCTCTTCAAGCGTTAGGTTCAACAGTTCACTCCTCCATACATCGCGTTACATAGTGAGTGCAGCAACAGCTGTGCCAACCAAAAGGTAAAACTATTCAGTGACGTTAACTACCAAGGCACGCCATGAATGGCCATTACGTGCAGATTGGTTTGTGAAACGTTCGAATAGCGCTGACCTTCTGCCCAACAGAGATGATGCAGGCGTTGCTGTTCTGAGCTACCAACGCAGTGATGCCCGTTATGCTGATACGCGTGTTGAGCTCTTACTTTGCACCCAATTACTCAGGAGCATTGTGTATTCGTTTGCAGGCTCACCATCCGCTTGCTGACCAGCGATGAATTCAGCTACATACATTGCCGCAAGATCAGTAAAGGTAGAAACATGGTTCTGAATGTCATCCTGGAAATCCAAAATTGTTTCTTCGTAGTCCATGATGTCTGTTGCAGCAAAGTGACAGGTTGCGGTTCCTTCAGTTTGGAATGCGAGCAGCGCTGCTCCGTATTTCATGATGCTTGTCAGGGTTGTCGCTGTGATGTTAGCTTTCAGCGTAAAGTCTACGGCCATAATCGGGTCACCGACCTGAACGATGCGATAAGTAGGTTGCGTTTCTAAATTGGCCAAAAACTCTCCGAACATTAGGACGGCGAGCCAGTCGAATGCCCGCTCCGAACGATCATCACTCGACCACAGAATGTCCGTACTGATGCGAATCGTCAATGATTTTGTAAACGCGCAGCGTTCTGCAAATTCTTCCGCACTCAGCGGATTCGTGAGTCCAAGCTCATCTAAACTGATTGTCATGTTTATCACCTCATATGAATAGTCGGTAAGTCAGAGGCGATTATTTACATATACAAACTTTTATTAGATGAGTATCTTGCAGAACACGACTGTAAACACAAAATGTAAACTCATTAAGGGGCAGACCAACCCTGTAATTGGGGCTCGCTGCTACTGACCATGCCTCCAGATCAACCAATGGTTGACTCGTATCGGGTTCGTGAATTAGGATGGCAACATGAAAGTTCTTTCTTATCTGAAATCCATCTCGGGCAGCCGTACCATTTCTGGTATCCACAATCGTGAGCCGAACAGCCAGCCAGACAAGCAGACAGCGGAATTAGTTAAACGAACTGGCATCGTCCCCGGGCTGTGGAGTGGCGACTTTCTGTTTTCTGCTGCCGATGTCAGCCATCGGTCAACGATGATCCGTGAGGCCAGGCGTCAGTGGGAGCTTGGCAGCATTGTGAATATTATGTGTCATGTTGCACCTCCGACCCAGCCAGATGTCTGCGCGTGGGAAGGCGGGATTATCAGTAAGCTTACGGATCCCCAATGGGCAGACCTTATAAAGCCTGGCGGACGGCTGAACAAGGCATGGCTTGCACGCCTCGATGACCAAGCTGTTCACCTCGGCTATCTCAAGCAACATGGGGTCGAAGTGCTCTACCGCCCCTTTCATGAAATGAACCAAGGTCAATTTTGGTGGGCGGGACGCCGTGGGCCATCCGGGACCGCTGCACTCTATCGGCTGACGCATGACTATATGACAAAGGTCCATAAGCTCACGAACCTGATTTGGGTCTGGGATATGCAAGATATGTCCCGGGACTTTGCGGACTACAATCCTGGCGATAAGTACTGGGATGTCTTTGCATTTGATGTCTATGACCGCGGGTTCGACAAAAGTTGGTACGACTACATTTTGCCGATTATTGGTGACAAGCCGATGGCAATCGGCGAGTGTGACAAGCTGCCAACAGCGAAAATGCTGGATGAACAACCGCGCTGGTGTTTCTTTATGAGCTGGGCAGAGCTGACATTTGAGAAGAACTCAGATGCGAGTATCCGGGACCTCTATCGCTCCCCTCGCCTTGTCCACCAACGCGACCTCCCAGACTTTCGAAAGCGGTGAGCATAACGGTGACCCGTGAGAGCGTTCCTCCCCTGGATGCTTCTCCACTGATGCACTATGCCGACCCGCCAGCTGCTAAGTGGCTGATGTGGCTGCCTCCCATCGGTTGGATGTGGAATCACTTGCGCTGGCATCGCTGGGCAGCTCCTAACCGAATGGCGTATGAAAAAACGCTTCGCGAACGGCCAGACATCCCGATCACGGTTTGGGGTAGCGCTCATCAGCAAGCGGCAGGATTGAAGTTACTGACGATTATCGATGACAACTTCGGTTGGCCGAATACACGCTTTGTGCCTTGGGACCCTGTAGCCGTGGCGATGTGGGCATACGAGGATGGCCTTGATGACACCGCCGCGATAAGCGACATTGAGAAGGCTTTTGGTGTGACTTTTACAGATGAAGAGTGGCTGGAGCACTATAACCTGACTCTTGTTGAACTCATCGACAATATTCTAAACCACGCTGGAGGCGCACCTTGAGATTTCGGTTTTCAATCATGACAGTCATCTTCAGTCTGCTGGCAGCCGGCTGTGGGATCAACGTCTACAAACTCATCATGACCGGTCAAATGACCATGGGACGCCAGCAAGTCATACTGACCACAGCAGATACTCCCGCCCTACTTCCAATCATGATTGTCTTGCTGATCGTCTTCCTCTTTGCGCTCTTTTGGTCAGCAGCAACGGATGCTTAGACTAATCAAGACATTCGCCCCTCTTGCCGACATTTCACGACCCTATGCATGGAAATGCGCCTTCAAAGTCGAATCCTTAGGCTAGAGATTTATTCCTTCTAAAGTTGGGGGAAAATCGACATATTGTCCTTATTGGAGCAAACATCTGTGTTTTTCCCGACATTTATCCCAGCAATACTTTCGATGCTTTCAACGCAGAGTGACCCAGCCAGCATTTTAGTAAAGCTGACTTACGATGCAAAAGCAGCTGCGACGTACAAGCTGGGCTATCGCCCGATGGCGAATCCCCTCTTCTCCGACAAGCCAACATCGGTCCGCAAAGAGCCGATGTACATCGGGAAAGTCCTGTACGGAACGATTCGTATTGGGAATGGACCACGGGCTCTGCACCCGGTTGCCCTGGATGTCATCTCTGAAAGTGAGTGGAAGCTCTACTTTGATGCCAATGCAAACGGCGACCTGACGGATGACGGCGGGGATGTCTTTACCGAGCGCAAGCAGGTGGATGACCTCCGCAATCAAACCAAAAAGGCCTATGCTGCTGGGGATTGTCAAAAAGTCCGTGTCTCGTACGGGACCTCCAAGTCAGAGTCACACTCGACAATGACATCGCTTTCGTTTTACAAGTTTGAAGGAAGCTCTGGAGTGCAGTTTTACGACCCGGGCGCGTACATTGGCGATGTCACCATCAATAATGTCAAGGAAAAGTTGGTTATTCAGGATGCCACGGGCGAGCACATTTTCACGCGCACGCCGACGGGTCCAGATACGCCGGTTTGGGGATACCTCAAAGCGGATGGCCGTAGCCGCGTCGACTTTTTGAAGCCTGTTCCACTCGGGGATGCTGTCTATAAATCCACGTTTTCTGCCGATGGCCGGAGCCTGAAACTGACTCGTACAACGGAAGCGGCACAGACGGTTGGACTGCCGAAAGCGGCACCGCGTCCGCCGCTCCTCGCCGTTGGGACAGTCGCTCCAGATTTCACATTCATCCGATTCGATGGAACTCAGGGAAAGCTTTCCGACTTCAAGGGCAAGGTCGTCGTGCTTGACTTTTGGGCGACCTGGTGTGGTCCGTGCATGATGGCGATGCCACATTTGGAAGAGTTTTGGAAGGCCAACAAGAATAGCGACAAAGTGACCGTGCTTGCGGTGTGTGTATGGGATGCTGAGGATGCCTACAAAAAGTGGGTTCCGGCAAACAAGGACAAGTATTCCTTGCCATTTGTGTTTGATCCAGCTGCGCAGAACAACGCAAACTCCATCGCCAAAAAGCTGTATCAAGTGTCCGGAATCCCGACAACGTATGTCATTGATGCAAATGGCAATGTCGCCGCCAACTGGGTCGGTTATCAGGAAAACGACAAACGCATCGAAGAGACCGTCACCAAGCTCCTAAAGTAGGGACCAAATTCATGTTGCCATTTGCCTTGTTTGCGTTCATCGCTGGGCCAATTCCGAGTGGCTATCACGATACTGAGACCGCCAAAGAACGTGTCTGGTTTGTTTCGCCAAGCGCTGGGGCATCGGGCATCGGCACCAAAACCAAGCCGTTTCGCAGTATCCAACAGGGTCTTGAAGCGGCTCGCAATAATCCGGGACACGATACCGTTGTCCTGCTGCCTGGCACGCATTCCTTAAGTGCACCTATTCGCCTAAACGGTTCCGACAGTAACCTGACGCTACGCGGAGAGGCCGACAAGCGACCAGTGATTTCCGGGGGCATCGCAGTGCAGAACTGGCGAACCGTTGAAAATGGCTGGTGGGCTGCAAAGGTTTCAACCCCTGTTCAGCAGCTCTACATCCATGCGGCGGGACAACCCGATGTCAATGCGCGGCGGTTTCGTCCACGTTTGCCAAAGTCAGGTGCATATACGATTGCGGGAAATCTGCCGACCAACGGGTCTGGCCATGATGCCTTGCAATCCCAACCTGGAACGTTCAATTCAGAGTGGCACAACCAAGCGGACATCCAGGTAAACATTTTCCAAATCTGGACAATGGCAAAGCTTCCTCTGCAGCCCGGTGGAATCGATAGCAAATCAGGCAGGATTCAGCTTGCCGGTTCGACACACGGAACCGTGAACTATGCGAACATCGCCGCGGGCAGGCGCTACATCATCGAAAATGTATGGGAAGCGCTCTCCGATCCTGGCGAGTTTTACTATGACCGCAACGGCAGCGAGGTTATTTACATCCCAAAGCCGGGTGAAAAGCAGACCAAAGTTACGGCCATCGCTCCGGTCATCAACCAGCTTCTCATTGCACATGATGTCCGTAACCTCAAGCTCGAAAATCTTGCATTTGCCCACACTGTGTATTCTTTGCCTGCAAAGGGCGATAACTTCCCGCAAGCCGAGATTCACCTCCCGGCAGCACTCACCTTTACCGATTCAAATCGGATTGAGATAGTCGATGTCGAGGTTCGTAACACAGGTGCGTGGGCTCTCGATGTAACGGATGGCTCATCGGATGTCAGCATAAGTAAGTGTAAATTCGTCGACCTCGGTGCTGGTGGCATCAAGGTGGGTGAAACCAGTTACCGTGCAGATTCACTGAAACAGACATATGGCGTCACGATTCAAGACACGCTGATCGCGCATGGTGGGCGTGTCCATCCGGCGGCGGTTGGCATTTGGCTTGGGCATGCACACCATAATGTCATCGACCATAACGACATCACCGACTTCTATTACACGGCGATCTCGCCGGGTTGGAGCTGGGGCTATGAGCCAAGTGGTGCGCATCATAACGAGATTTCGTGGAACCGCATCACCAATATCGGACAATCAGTTTTGAGCGACATGGGTGGGATTTATACACTTGGCGTGAGTCCTGGGACGGTTTTACACCACAACTGGATCTCGGATATTCAGAGTGTTGACTATGGTGGCTGGGGCATTTACTTTGATGAAGGCTCCACGGGAATCATTGCGGAGAACAATATCGCCGTACGGACCACGAGTGCGCCGTTTCACCAGCACTATGGCAAAGAGAATGTCGTTAGGAACAATATTCTTGGGTTTGGTATTGAGGCTCAGCTGATGCGGACACGTCCGGAACCACATTTGAGCTTTACGATTGAGCGGAATGTGGTGATTTGGTCAGATGGACCACTGCTGGGATCAAACTGGTCGGGCGAGCCCGGCAAAAACTTTATGGTGGGTAAGAACATTTACTGGAACACCAAGGGCGTAACGCCAAAGCTTGCTCCCGGGGATACGGGCAGCATCGTTGCTGATCCGGGTTTCAGGAATGTTTCAAAAGATGACTTCCGTGTCGATGTTACCTCGCCGGTAAGCAAAGTCGGGTTTGTACCGTTTACCCTCGATACGGCCGGCAGGCGGAATGTAAAGCGGTATGGAACGGTTGTCCGACGTGCATGGCCAAGCAGCAGAGAAAAATAGCGCATGACTTATCCATCTAGCGCAGTTGGGTGATTTTGGAGCTGCAGTTTGCTGCATCTAGAGATGTTGATGCGTGAGAGTTTCAGCAAAAACATCATCACCTTCATCTAACTTTCATCCTTTGTTGTTAGTTTGAGAGGTATGAACAAGGCCATTGTCTTCACGCTCCTCGCGGTTTCGGTTCCGATTACCTTGCTTGCATCCCGTGCAGGTAAGCCGGATGCCAAGGCTGATGTCGTTGCAGAGAGCTTCAAGCCCTTCGCGCCTGGCGTTAAGACAAGAGCATCCGAGACACACTTTTTTGTCGAGTCAGATGGCATGCCTGACCACCGCCTGATGGTCGGTATTACGGCATGGCAGCAGCAAGTCCCGATTCCACAGCGCTACACCGGTTCTAATGCCTGGCAGTTTCCGTTGACGCCGATTGTGGCGGAGAATCCCTTGTCAGCCAAAGACCACTTCTTTCGCGGGGCGATTGCGATAGCCGCAAATGGTGTGCCGATTTTCAATCCCATCAAAAACGATGGTCGTACAGACACATTTCTTGCTGGTGAGCTGGATGAATATGGTGGGCACTCAGGCCAGGCGGATGACTACCATTACCATATTGCCCCGTTGCACTTACAGGACAAGATTGGTAAGGGGAAGGCTGTCGGCTATGCCCTCGATGGCTATCCGCTTTACGGATTGACGGATGCTGATGGCTCCACGCCAAAGGATCTGGACAAGTTTAATGGTCATAGCCACGGGGCTATTGGCTACCACTACCATGCCACTAAGGGCTATCCATACATTAATGGTGGCTTCCACGGTCAGGTGACCGAGCTTGGTGGTCAGGTCGACCCGCAGCCCCGTTCGATGGGGATTCGTCCTGGGACGCCTCCCCTCCGTGGCGCCAAGATTACTGGATTTACAAGGCCAAAGCAAGGTGCCTATTCGCTGACATACACCATTAGTGGTGAGACTCGCCGCGTTGATTATGAAGTCGAATCCGATGGTAGCTGGCTCTTTAATTATGTTGATGGCAAAGGTGATGGCGTCAAAGAATATTTCCAACCGCAGCGTAATCCAGAGCAAGGTGGCGGTCGCCGTGGTGGTCAGGGTGGTTCTGGCGGCGGCGGTGGACCACAAGGACGTGCTGGTGAGCGGGATCAGCGCGGTCAGGGGGAGCCAGGTCAAGGTGGCCGGCCTCCCCAGACTGACCAGACATCGAGGGCTGTAGCGGAACCCGAGTCCCCTGCCAGCAAGCTGAAACTGACAAGCCCTGTGGTTGGCCCCGATGGAACTCTGCCGGCAAAGTTCACTTGCGATGGTTTGGGGATTTCTCCTCCGATTGCATGGACGAACGCTCCGGAAGGAACGAAGGGCTATGCGGTGGCGATGCATCACAATCCCCCGGATGGCGGTACACACGTCTACTGGGTTCTGGCTGGTCTCGATGCAACTACCACAAAGCTACCAGAGAACGCGATGGGCATTGGACAGACTGGTGCCAATACGGTGAACCGCAATCTGACTTATGCGCCACCCTGTTCAAAGGGTCCAGGTCGTAAATCGTATTACATTACGGTCTACGCCCTTAAGGAAGTCTGGAAACCTAAGGCAGGTGAACGCCTTACGCGTGAAAGTTTGCTCACAGGAATCCGAGGACTCGTTCTTGGTAAGTCTGTCCTTGAAGTCGGCTATGCCCGTCCAAATGGTAGTGGAGAATAGGAATTATGAAGAAGCATCAAACAGTGTTGACCGGGGTTTTCATTGGGGCAGCTTTGATGATTACCGCTGGCGTCTACAGCCGAACATCAGAGCAGCAGCGCGGTCCTCAGCCAGGTCTCGTCAAACCCGAAATGGCAGACACGATCACCGCAACGGTCTATGCAGACAACTGGTTTGCGATGTATATCAATGGCAAGCTTGTCGCCGTTGACCCGATTGACTTTCTTCCACACAATGTTGTGAAGGTTGATATTCTGCCCGAATACCCGATGACCATCGCAATTGTGGCAAAGGACAATGCTGATCCTAAAACGGGTTATGAATACGGCAACCGTGTTGGAGATGCCGGGATTGTCGTGAAGTTCTCCGATGGTACGGTCAGCAATGCAGCTTGGAAGGTACAACGCATTTCCAGCGGTCCTCCCGTAAAGACAATCGCATTTCCGACGGGTTGGGAGCTACCGAGCTTTGATGACAGCAAGTGGGAAGCCGCAACGGTTTATTCCACGCAGCGTGTAAACCCTAAGAAGCCTTATTACGACTTTGACTTCATGGGGGCGAGCTTTGTTTGGAGCACTGATTTGGACACGGATAACACCATCCTCCTACGGACTAAAGTCGAGAAGCCAGGTTGGATCAAGCGCTGGAACACCAAGCCAGACCTTGACACATCTGGTGCACAAGTTAAGTCCTAAGCCGAATCGAGCCGTATCAGGTATGCTCTCAGGCAACACCAATGTTGCACGACATCCGCTATTTAGGTGCATTCCTGATACCCATTTGTACCTTTATCGGTTTCTTTCTGCGTGGGCCGTGGACATACGCTGGCGTAGGTTTTGCCTTTGTTGTGATTCCCATTGTTGAGCTCATTCTGGGGGCTACTAAGTCATCCGTTGAACCGACTGAACGTAACCGACGCCTCCCGGACGACTGGTTTGACGTCCTGCTCTATATCAATATCCCTATCGTTTACACTGCTGTTTGGATGCTCGGAAACCTGACAGCAAAGCAATCGCTTTCACCGTTTGAGATGACTGGGCTTGTACTCTCAACGGGAGTACTTCTCGGCGCAAATGGCATTAATGTCGGCCATGAGCTTGGGCATCGGGGAAATCCAGTACAGCGGATGCTCGGAAAAATGCTCCTCGTTCCCAGTCTCTATATGCACTTTCATATTGAGCACAACCGTGGCCATCACCTACACGTCGCCACACGCAATGACCCAAGTACGGCACGCTACGGGGAGGCTTTGTATGCATTCTGGCCTCGGACGCTGATCATGACCTACATCAATGCGTGGAAGATAGAGGCATCGCGCATCCGAGGGCGTCGCGAAACGGGCATCAAAGCCGTCAATGGGATGCTTACCTACACAGCAATCGAGCTTGGATATTGCGTGTCACTGTTTGTGCTCTTTGGACTTCGCTCTACGTTAATTTTGCTCGCTGCCGGGTGTGTTGGTGCGCTTCTACTTGAGACCATTAACTATATTGAGCACTATGGTCTCTCGCGAAGCCGTTTGGAATCAGGGAAGTTTGAACGGGTGACAGACCGGCATTCGTGGAATTCGAACCACCATATCGGGCGGATTGTTCTCTATGAGCTTACACGGCACTCCGACCACCATGCGATTGCCGGCAAGCCTTATCAGCGGCTGGACCACCGTGATGCTGCCCCGCAGCTTCCGTATGGCTATCCAATAAGTATGCTGCTGGCGATGTGTCCGCCGCTGTGGTTTAGCATTATGGACAAGCGTGTACCAACTGATATGCGGGACGAAACCTAAACCTAAACCTGTTCGAGTTTTACGAGAGGCTGATCCCCGGAGTCGTACTGCGCGACGTAGAGGTCGTCTGTACAACCGGCTCCGCTTCTAAAAGTAAAGTTCAAACTCCACCTCAACTATCCCCAGTAGCTCAAACCCGTTCGAGCTTTATCAGAGGCTGATCACCGGAGTCGTACTGCGCGACGTATAGGTCGCCCGCATCCGTCAGCACAGCATCATGCGGATGTCGAAACGGCGTGTCATCTCTTGTTACTAAAGTGGTCTTACCATCGACATTGGAGAGCGATGCCCCAACGGCCCCGACCGGTTTTAGCCGCTTGTCATGGAATGTCACGGATCCGGGCGCTTTGAAATCCTGTGGCCACTTGCCACCGATGTGCGCAACGACCCAGCCACCATCAATCGGACGTAGCATCCGGGGATCCGAGCCAGCCAGAGGAACATTACCAAGAATACGGCCATCCCAAGACCAGGTCACAATACTGCGCTGATCACTCATCGCCACGTGAAACTGCTGCCCATTCGCTTGGTAGACATCATGATGTCCAGCATGCGGGCCCCAGTGAGGTACACCGCCAGCATTGCCGCCGTACATTTTTGAAAATGAACCAGCGGCTGTATATTCGAGGAAGAAGTCCCGGCCGTAGCCATCCAGGATCACAAAGCGGCCATCCGGATGATGCACCGTCCAGCTCGGGTGATATTCACTCACATTTCCATAGCCATCGGCTTTGAGTGCGGACTTTGGAAATGGATACTCGTCAAGAACATCCCCGAATAATGTCATCTTGATTGCCCGGTGGCTGTCGAGACATGTGGCGAATAACACATCCCGGCCAGCTTCACGGACCAGTGAAAGGCCATGTGCCTTCGCAAGGCCTAGCTGTTTCGCGAGCTGAATCTTGCCAGACTGGGGGTCGATGAGAATCAGCTGCGCATCCGGGCCATCGTTGAGGAAGGCAAGGTAGCCACAGGATGTCATTGCGACGCCATGGCCATTCCCGATACGCAGACCGGCAGGTTTGAACCAGTTTGGAACGACTCTAAAGCGGTGTTTTCCAGCTCCGTGGATGGTGTTTTGTAACATTTTGTTTACCTGCCAGCGATGACCGCTAGGCTGCGGGCACCATTTTTACCAACGCAGCGGATTCCAAAGACGTAGTCATCCTTTGAGAACGAGACCTTTGCTTCGGTCGCTGATTGTTTGTTGATGGAAATGGTCTTTTCCCATTCTGCCTTTGTGGAGCGTCGTACAAGGATTTCGTAACCGATAGCATCTGGGTTTGCCCGCCACTTGATGGTCGTCAGCGGGGCAAGGTCTGTCACCAATGTGACGCCTGTTGGCGCTAGTGGTGCGTGGCTTATATCGGTGACCCAGGCAGCGGCGAGGCGGGTGACATTGGTGAGGTAGGCAAAGTCGACATACTCGGGCTTGTCTCCGAAGTCGATACCGGTTTCCATACGTAGATCCTGGTGCTGATGTGTCCAATCCTCATTTGGTTCGGTGAAGCGGACAGCAGCAAAACCTGCTGCGTGAAATGGAGAGTGGTCGCCGCCGCGGCCAAAGCGATCCTGGCGGTAAACGACTTCGGTACGGAAGCCATGTATGTAGCGCTTGGCGACATCCGCAACCGAGCGAGCAAGCGTCCTACTCGGCGAGTCGGCATCGAGGCCTGTGGTGCGTCTGCGAGTTGCGGAAGCGGTTGTTTCCCCGGGGGTGTCTCCGCCTGAGAAAATCCGGATGTAGTCCGTGCGCTTCTTACCATCGGCGCCG
>CAIRTT010000082.1 GCA_903881535.1 uncultured Armatimonadota bacterium | reverse complement strand
GTGTTCTCGCCTCCGAACCACAGTTCTACATTCCTTGGTCGCCATCCAAACCACTTACATAACGCTTCTACGCTGCCGGATGCCTGTGTAAATCTACTCATACCCCAAGGCAGATATCTGTGCACAGTACAAATATTTATCCTTCCGATGTTAGGAAAGTGTAGGAATCGGCGGCTACTGGACGTTATGTATGTATGTTTCACAGACTACTCTTTTGTTTCATCGTCGTTACGCTTACTACCTGTACTGGGTGTAATCATGGTGAGCTAACCGTTACTTGCATCGATGTCGGGCAGGGCGATGCCGTTTTGATTTCCTTTCCAAATGGCAAGAATTGGCTTGTTGATGCCGGCGGTAACCCTGCAGGTGACACCGAAGCTGGTATCGATCCTGGGCATCGCAATGTGCTCCCTGTCTTACGGGCAAAGGGTATTCAATCGCTCGATGTGGTGGTTATGACACATCCGGATGAAGACCACGTACAAGGAATGCTCGCCGTGGCACGTCATGTACCTGTTGGTCGTGTTTATTGGAATGGTTTTGAAGGGAGTCGAACCGAACAAAGGGTTCGTGCAACATTTGCACAAAAGGGCACTAGTGTTGAAGCTGTCTCAGCAGGCAGTAGAACGATCGTCGGTGATGTGGTAGTCGCTGTGTTGAGTCCGCCTTCGTCGCCGATTCTTGGTACCCGAAGTCCTGAAAATGAGAACAGTGTCATTCTGCTCATCACGTACAGAGGTAAAACAATTTTGCTAACAGGTGATGTCGAAAAAGCTGGTGAAGGAGAGCTGCTTCGGTCGGCACAAGCTGAAATTAAGGACATTTCTCTGCTAAAAGTAGCACACCACGGCTCTGATTCTTCGAGCACACCAGATTTTGTCAGGCGGACACATCCTGGAGTCGCATTTATCTCATGTGGAAAACGTAATCGCTATGGGCATCCATCTTTGGATGTCATCCGGCGCTTTGAAGGTGCAGGGACACATGTCTACCGTACGGATCAGTGTGGGATGCTTGAGTGGAAATCAGATGGCTACAGTGAGGCAGTGGCGACAATGTTGCCGTGTAACGAAAACGCCCTGCGCGGAGCGCAGGGCGTCGAAGACTGAGTAACAAAAAGCTACTTAGATGACTGTGCGGCCATCATCCGTGCCGGATTGCAGCAGACGCTTCGCAAACGTAACGAGCTCAATCGGGTTAAACGGCTTTGTAAGGTACATGTCAGCACCACGGGTATAGCCTTCAAGAACATCACGGTCCTGCGCCTTTGCAGTCAGCATAATGACTGGGAGGTTTTCAAGCGCTGGGTCACGACGGATGTTCGAAAGTAACTCAAAACCATCCATCTCTGGCATCATCACGTCGGAAACCAGCAGATCTGGTCGATTCGCCCGAATCTTCTCAAGAGCTTGCGCTCCGTTATTCGCAGTCTCGACCTGAAAACCTTGTCGCTCCAAGTTGACTTGGATCAGACGGACAATATTCGGTTCGTCATCCGTGACGAGGATACGAGGCATGGGCTGTAGTTACCTTCCTTTTCGCGAAGCAGACGGTGTTGCCACCACTGCAGTGTTACTATTCTACTCGCTGCTGGTAACTGATGTCAATTGTGCTGATTGACGCACTGCATGGATATCGTTATTATATGACTAGTCAATGTCACCATCTATTCCCCCCACATCGTTGGATGACCGCCAGCAGCGGATTCTCGAGGCTGTTGTTCATGACTATGTCGAAACTGCAGAGCCTGTTGGGTCGGCCGCATTGCTTGAACGACATCCCCTCGGGATACGATCCGCCACACTACGGTCTGAAATGGCTCTCCTTGCTGAGCGTGGCTTTCTTGTTCAACCGCATACCAGCTCAGGGCGGGTTCCATCAAATGTCGGCTACCGGTACTACGTCAATCAACTCATGCGTGACGTTGCAGTTCCAAACACCGCGATCGATTGTGTAGACAACCGGATCCGAGGAAACGATCATCATGTGGAAGCCGTCCTGGATGCATCCTGTCAGGCACTTGCAGACATCACTGGGCTCCCATCACTGGCTACTCCGCCTGCGACAGGCGTAGTCAGCATCCATCGCCTCTTTCTATCGCCAGTCACATCCACACAGACACTGTTAGTCATCTTGTATTCCAATGGTCGCTCAGAGAATCGGATACTCGCAGGCTTTTCCCTAACGGCAAAGGAATCGTGGATACTTGCAGATGCGCTCAACGAGGCGGCTGCAGGTGTTTCTCTTACAAATCTTGGCGACCACGGACTGCCAAGCATTCCACGCGAGTTGATTTCGTTCAATGCTATATGGAGTGTCATCTCGTCTGATGTTCGAACGGCGGCTCGTGATATGAGTTCCGGTGTGCAGGTCGTTGTCCACCGAAGCGAAGCGGCTTTACAGCATCCTGAGTTTCGGGATGTCGAGCGCTTTGGTCACTTCCTTACGCTGATGCAGGAACGCGCGGCCCTCCTCGAACTTTTGGCTGGTCCAGCCCTATCCGAATCAACCGTCCGCATCGGCGCTGAACTGGGCTCGAGCGATCTTGGGAGCTACTCGATGGTAACGGCTACATATTCTGTGGGAAACAGTCAGCAAGGAACAATTGGTGTCATTGGCCCAACCCGGATGCGATACCCAGAAGTGATTGCATCCGTGAAGCATGTCGCAAAGACCGTCGGTAAGGTGCTTCAGCGCCTGACCTTTTCCTGATGTTCAGGGTATTCTGAATAGGTCAATAAATATCCCATTTGAGAGGTATCACACAATGTCCGAGCCTGATGAAGCAGCAAATACTGAGAGCACGACTACCGCTGCTGAGAGCCAATCCAACGATGTAACCATTGCGGATTTAGAACAACAGGTAGCCGATGCGAACGATGCACGTTTGCGAGCGCTCGCCGAATTTCAAAACTATCGCCGTAGAACAGACGAAGAACGCGAAAGCTTGAAGGGCTTCTTGTTAACTGGCGTTATGGAAAGCCTCTTGCCGATCGTTGACAACTTTGGCCGAGCCGTTGAGTCCATGAATGCCTCGTCGGATATCGACAAGCTCCGTGATGGTATTTCAGGTATTCACCGTCAGTTGGCAACCTTGTTGGAGAAAAATGGAGTTGAACAAATCGAAGCTGCCGGCGCTTCGTTTGACCCTAACCTCCACAATGCTGTGATGCGGGTTGAAGACTCTGGCGAACCAGCCGATACGGTTGTTGAAGTTCTCCAGCCTGGTTACAAGATTGGCGGACGTGTCCTTCGCCCTGCTCTGGTCAAGGTCTCAGGCTGACATCCACCCCGCCCCCAAAACAAAAATCCGCCGCGTTGCCTAAGGCTTTTCGGCGGATTTTTCTTGCATACCTGCCACTTGCTTTAGCTTTTCAGTTGATGGTGCTAGAGGCACCCTTGTTTTCTTCCACGATTGCAGGATTACCAGACTCGGCTAGGCAGCTCCGCGCTTGGGGATTGACGATGCAGCTCTCGCTCTGTATTGAGAGCCCTGTGATTATGCTGCTTGCATCGAGTCTCGCATTCGTGCACTCCGCTGAGACCTATGCAGTAACCCGGAAACTTACAATCATTTTGTGTTGGTATTGTACGGTTCTGACATTTCTAGCTGGTTGGACTCCCCTGCTTGACATCGTGGCAAACGGGTGGCTTGGGTTTCCGATGGAGACTGTTGAGGCATCGCGTAACCCGCTTCGCATCATGTTGTTTTGGTCGGCGGCCATCGGATGGAGACGCTTTTTACAAGGCATTCTGATTCATCAAGGGCAAGCGCAACGCCTCGTTCATGGAACATTGCTCCGCTTGACAGTCATATTTTTGACTACGGTGACGATGGCGCGAACAGTAAACGTCGGTGGAGCCGCGATTGCTGCAACAGCCATCATGGTTGGTGTGCTAATCGAGAGTGTTTATGTGACGGTAGTCTCTAAGCCCGCGGTGAAGTTGGTTACCAATGTTTCCTGCGGAAACGATGCATCCACACTGATGCGTAAACTCATCCGGTTTCATACACCTCTCGCTGCCACATCGTTGCTTGGCCTAATCGTACAACCAGTTGTCAGTCAGTTCCTTGCAGGTAAACCAGACAGCTATGTCAGCCTTGCTGTATGGCCGGTACTTTTTGGTATTGTCCTTGAGCTACGCGGTTGGGGAATCAGTGTTCAGGAGCTTGCGGTTGGGAGACTGAAACAAAAAAGATCAACTGAGCGCGGAATTTGGCTGTTTGCAATCTTCGTCGGAGTGCTTACGTCTGCAGTCGTGGTCTTAATCTGCCTTGTCCCGGCGCTGATGCAGGGTATTGAGAAAATCCTCAACCTTGATGGACGCAACCGCGAGATTCGTGTGGCACTGGAGCAAGCGCTTCCGTGGTGCATTGGACTACCCTTGAGTACGTCACTCCTATCCGCTCATCGGGGTATTCTTGCCTACAAAAAACAGAGCCTTCTTGTTTCTGCCGGGATGGTCGTGGGCATCGTTACCTTAATCGGTTGTTTGTGGCTTGCACGAGCGAGTCAATTTGCAGCTCTCCCGACGGCGTGTGTCATTCTTCTGATATCGGAACTTGTTTCACTGGGGGTGCAGCTCTTGCCGCTTAAGGCCAAACACCGACCCTAATGATCAATAGGAAAACGGTGCCGTTTGACCCTCAGCTAGTCAACAGTGACATGCAATATCTGAAGCGACCGATACAAAATCGTAACTACAGACGATAGATGAGCTCATCGAGGTGACCCGCGCGCATCAATGAGTCAATATCCGACATGAAGACATACACTTGTCCGTTTTGATCCCAGTTGGCATTAAGGCGTCCATCGGAGATCAGCTCACGGAGCCGCTGCTCGATGTCCTTTAGCAGATCACGATCACGTGCGCCAGATTGCCGGGTCGATGCTCCAGGTCGCTCTTTAAGGCGGTCGTAGACACGGACCGATGCCAGCTTGATACGCATACTCATGGCTAATCTGTCCTGCTGTCCCGCATCCACTTTGCGTGAAAGTCGAGAAAGATGCGGTTTCTGCCGCCACGATGTGCGGTTAGACCCTTCATATCTCCGGCAACGGATGGAATGGTTTTTGGGAAATATGGGTCCACTAACAGCTCAATGGATGCATCGGAGTCTGGATACCCTGCCATCACCAGGTCGGACAAGGCACCGGCCAGAGGTTTGCCCCACAGATTGTCTAGAGGTACGGGTTGATCAGGCCTGTCAAATCGCCACATCCAATACGTTGTTACACCAAACGGTGTAGCTTCAAGGACTTGCTTACGATTTGTAAACTTCCCGATTCCAGATGGGCAAGTGAACAGCGATGTTGACTTTATATACGGATTGAGGATGATTGCAGCCCAGCCACAACGTGGATCAGAGGGCGGCCATGATGGTGCCCAGGGGCGCTGTGCAGGAACGATCTTGAGGTCACGCCGATCAGGAAAGCATTCATCGTAATCATTTACGTACATCCCGACCGCTAGGCCAATCTGCCGCATATTCGATAGACACGCAGTCGAACGCGCACTTTCGCGTGCCGAAGCAAACACCGGGAAAAGGATTGCAGCCAGAATTGCAATTATTGCTATGACAACCAAGAGTTCGATGAGCGTAAAGGCTTTCATCGGGCGATATTTTTCCAGATGCCTGAATCAGCTTCAAATATTGCTATGTAAGCATCACCCGATGTCGTAACAACACCGCGATACATACCGGAGCAGTTGATGGTTGCAACGCCTGTTCCGTCTGATTGCAGCGCAATGATGCCGCCGCTTCCTCCAAGCGTCATGAGTTCATCACAGACAACAGCCTCGGATGCATCATTTAACGATTGAGAGCCCCAACGGATTCTGGATGCGATGGATGCAGCACAGGTGGTACGGATGAAATATTCGCCGTGGCCGGTTGCACTTACAGCACAGGAGCGGTTGTCCGCATAGGTACCAGCCCCGATGATTGGAGAATCACCTACCCGGCCGTAGTGTTTATTCGTCATTCCACCCGTGCTTGTTGCAGCTGCAACATCGCCGTGGTCATCGACGGCAACCGCCCCCACCGTCCCAAATTTGTTGTCTTCAGACAATGAAATGGTTCCCGATGTGCGCTGTTGGTCCAGCTGCTGCTGCCGTGCTGGCGTGATGAAGTAGGATTGGGGCTCAGTCGGTAAATCAGTTTCATCGACATACTGGTCAGCACCAGCCCCGGCTAGCATAACGAAAGGACTATGATCCATTAAATGCCGTGCTACTAAAATAGGATTGCGCGCCGTGGTGAGCTGGGTCACAGAACCCGCCGCCAAGTCACTACCGCGCATGACTGCAGCATCCATTTCAACCGTGCCCGTGTGCGTGAGGACACTACCACAGCCAGCGTTGAACAGAGGCGAGTCCTCAAGGTGGCTTACGGCGGTCGTTACGATGTCAACAGCTGAAAGTCCGGCCTTCCAGGCATCGTAACCACGCGAAAGTGCCGCTGTCAGGACATCATGGAAGTCCTGCTCCCGCTCACCCAGCTGTTCCCGAGTGATGATTCCGGCGCCACCGTGGATGACAAGGACAGCATTTGTATAGTTCTCAGTCGCCACAATTAATCAATCACCAGACCGGAGACTTTTACATGAGCCCGGAAGGCATCAATCACGCGGTTGGTAATCGGACCTGGCTTTCCGCTTCCGATCAATCGTTCGTCCAGCACTACCGCCGGGATGACTTCGGCTGCGGTGCCCGTTAGAAAACATTCATCAGCGGTATAAATGTCATACACCGACAGCGTTTCTTCACGAACTGTGAAACCGAGCTCTGTTGCAAGATCCATCGCCGCCTGGCGGGTGATGCCCTTAAGACAACCGCTGCTTGGTGGTGGGGTTACGATGACGCCATCCCGAATAACAAAGACATTGTCGCCCGTAGCTTCTGCAACATACCCTTGCTGGTTAAGCATGATGCCTTCACCTGCTCCGACGCGGTTGGCTTCCATTTTGGCCATGATGTTGTTGATGTACTTGCCTGTGCACTTGATACGCGGGTCTATTGCATCCGGGCTTGGTACCCTGGTGGCGCAAGTGATCATGGTCAAGCCGTTCACATACATAGTCTCCGGATACATGGAGAGCTGCTTTGTCGCAATGACAAGCCGGGGTGTTGTATCGATGTGTGTTGGATCGAGACCAAGTCCAGTCCCACGCGTTACATTAACGCGGATGTAGCCATTTTGATGATCGTTTCGCTTACACGTCTCAACAATCGCATCATTGACATAGTCTTCAGTGAGGTTGCCAAGATTGTAGCCAAGAGCGCGAGCGGAAAACAATAAGCGCTTCGTGTGTT
>CAIRTT010000081.1 GCA_903881535.1 uncultured Armatimonadota bacterium | reverse complement strand
CCTAGTAGGTCAGGGCGCATACCGAGCTCTTCAAGCCCAAGCATCGCCGTGCCTTTGTCCAGAATACGCATCACAGCACGTTCGCCGAAAACGGTCGGGACGATGCTCACACGGACATCAATTGCGCGACCCGCAATCACAAGCTTGATACGTCCATCTTGAGGAAGACGCCGCTCAGCGATATTCATCTCACCTAGAATTTTGAGGCGGGAAATCAGCGCCGCGTGCATTCTCTTGGGAGGGTTTAAGGTGCTGCGGAGCATTCCATCGACACGGCTTCGGACTTTGACTTCTCGTTCGTACGGCTCGATGTGAATATCACTCGCACCATCGCGGATAGCTTGTGCGAAAATCAAATTGACCATTTGAACGACAGCTGTTTCACCGGCCATTTTCTGGAGGTCGGCCAAGTCCGTCGTGTCATCAATTTCGGTAGCAGCACTAGCATCGGCAGTACCAGGGAGATCTGAAAGAATCTTCTCCAGAAAGACTTCTTCAATCAGTTCCCGAATGCGCTGTGGGTCACCCAGAACAGCCCGAACGGGTATCCCGAGAACCATGCCAAGCTCATCCACAGCTCCCAGATTCTCAACACTACCAATCGCAACATACAGAATGCCATTTTCGCTTGCGAACGGTAGCACTTGTCTTTGGATCGCAAATTCGGGTTGAACCGCATCCAGCGCGTCCGTGGATGGTTTGATTTCATTCAAATCCACGGTCGGGAATGCATGTTCAGGGGATGTGTTGATGGAAAAGTTCATGAGCCGGGGTTGATAGACGCTAACAAGGCGTCGCTGGTTCAATATCCCACAGAGTTCAAAAAGATGGCAATATAGTGTTTTCGTTAATCTTTGGTTAACGACTGTGCTATCAATGCAATGCAACAATCAATTCGATGAATGATGCCAAAATACTTGTCGTTGACGACGAGCCGACTCTTTCGGAGGTTATTTCCTATAATCTACGTCAGGCTGGTTATGTTACTGTTACGGCCGCAGATGCAGATGATGCATTAAGAATATTTAAGGAAGAAAAGCCTGACCTTATTCTATTGGATGTAATGCTTCCGCAGGGTTCCGGCTTCGATGTATGCCGATTGATTCGCCAACAGGGGAGCAATGTTCCAATCATCATGCTGACCGCAAGGATTGCAGAATCAGATCGTGTCCTAGGGTTCGAGCTTGGAGCCGATGACTATGTCCTCAAACCATTTGCAACCCGGGAACTGATCGCTCGCGTGAAGGCACTTCTGCGCCGGTCTAGAACTGCATCTGATGAGAACCCAGCAACCGATCTGCTAGTTTCTGCGTCGCTCGGGATGACGATTGACACAGATAAACGGTCTGTTGCGATCAATGGACGCGAGATCAAGCTATCCCGTAAAGAGTTTGAAGTCCTAGCATTAATGGTCACACACCCAGGGCGTGTTTTTGAGCGGTCTGTTCTGCTAGAGCGCATCTGGGGCGGTGAGTCTGTTGTTGATGAGCGAACTGTCGATGTCCATATTCGTTGGCTACGTGAAAAGGTAGAGCCAGAGCCATCCAAGCCGGTTCACCTGCTGACCCTCCGGGGAATCGGCTATAAGTTCCAACCATGAGGCCAGGATGGACATGGCTTTCCGATGCTCTCGATGTTCCGTTTCTTGTTGTTGATAATAAGCGTGATATTCGACATATCAACAAGCATGCTCAGGCTTTGTTTTCACTTGATAAAAAACGTGTTAAAGGATTTGCCGGCAAATCGCTGCTGGCAATAACTCGAAACAAACAGCTGGATGAGATTGCAAAGAAGGCAATTCGGTCCGGGCAAGCTGGTCCGATATCAATCATCATCCGGTCTACGAAAGACCGCACGTATGAGGTTAGGGCCGTCAGTAGTGGAAGCGATTCGTCTTCACTTGTCGCGCTGTTTTTCTCAGACCTTACCGATATCGAGCACCTGCGTACCGTACGGACTGATTTTGTTGCAAATGTAAGCCATGAGCTTCGTACGCCACTTGCAAGCATTCGGGCGCTAGCGGAGACGCTCAACTACGGTGCAATCAATGACCCTGTGATGTCCGAGCGCTTTCTTGGGACAATCATCAAAGAGGTAGACCGGCTTGTTCGACTCTCCGAGGATTTACTTTTACTCACCCGCGCCGAGTCGACAGTACGTTCTCTAGGACACTTTGACTTGCGCGATGTTGTCCAGGATGTGTATGACAGATTGGCATCCGTTGCCGATCGCAGAGGTGTGCACTACAAACTATCCCTGCCAGAATCCTACGTCTTTATTTGCGCTGACTACTCGGAATTGGATCAGGTTGTGTTCAATCTGATTGACAATGGCATTAAGTACACATCTCAGGGTGGGTCCGTGCATGTCACGTGTGCTCAAGTCGGCCAGGATGCGACACTGTCAATAGCTGACACAGGTATCGGGATGTTGGTTGAGGATACAGAGCGTATCTTTGAGCGGTTTTGGCGTGCCGATCGTGCGCGTAAGATGGTAAACGACCAAGGAAGCACGACGAGTGGAACCGGGCTGGGTCTTTCTATCGTAAAGCATATTGTCGAAGCAAATATGGGGACGATTACTGTCAAAAGTGAGCTTGGAGTAGGGTCAACTTTTACGGTGAGGTTGCCAATATCGGAACCCGAACCGTATGCTGTAGACCCGGATCCCAAAGATGAATGACCAAGCACCAACCCCTATCACTGACCAAATAGCAAACTTACCCCTGCCAGTCATTATCGCTGTGATTGCTGGGGCAACTTTTTTTAGGTTTGTTTTCAAAAAGACGGACCATCCATTCGCACGTGGCGTTTGTGATCTTTGTGATACCTGCGCATTTGTCCTTGCACTGGCTTTCCTGATTATCCGTCCGTTTGTGGCACAGGCGTTCTACATCCCGACAGAGTCAATGGTGAACACCCTTCTGGTGAATGATCGGCTCGTTGTCGATCGCATTACGTATCGTCTTGGTAAGCCGATGCGGGGAGACATTATTGTCTTCGATGCTCCACCAACAGCTACCAGCGGTAAGAAACTGGACTTTATCAAGCGCTGCGTCGCAATCGAAGGCGACACGATTGAAGTGCAGCCACCAAAGATCTTCGCCGGCGACCGGGAGATAGATGCAATCGCCATGACTGGAATGGATTGGCATCGCTTGTTACGTGAAATTCTCACATCGCAAGAAGGCTCAGTAAAGTTCCTTGAAACGGGCGTAAGTATTGATGCTGGCGCACCTGTGAGCATTGGTGATTTCCAAACTCTGCTGAAGACAAAGCTGCAAGATTATGTCAAGGCAAATGGTTCATCACTGACAGTGACGATGGCGCAGCAGCTGATCGATGCTGGCAAAGAGCTGAAAATTATCCCTGGGCGTACCCTGATCAATGGAAAGTTAGCGGCCGAGACTTACACACGGGAAGACCCTGATTATGTGCTTCCTCTCCTTACTATTGGCAAGGATGAAGTCTTTATGCTCGGTGATAACCGCAACTTTTCACATGACAGCCATATGTGGGGAGCACTTGAAACCAGCCGTATTGTAGGCAAAGCACAGGCCATTTGGTTCCCGTTGAACCGGGTTCAGCTCTTGCGAATTCCGTAGAACGAAAAGACGGATACTGGACCGCTATACTGGATATGCGTTGTTGACGCGATAATGCAAGCGCAGATGTCACTACTTTGATAACTCAGCCGGGCCGGCGGTGCGTTTCGTTCTCACTACGAGGGCGATAAGACCGGCGAGGTAGGGCATCATCGAAAGCAGATCGGCATCTGCCTTTATGCCTTGTGTGGATGCAACAAGTTGGAGTGCATCCAGTGCTGCGAAAGCAATCGATGCAGCAATAACGGCTCCAAGGTCCCACCGTCCGAACACAATAGCCGCAAGCGCCAGATAGCCACGACCATTTGTCATGTTCTCGACAAATGTGCCGATACCCATCAGCGGTAGCAGAGCTCCGCCGATGCCCGCAAGTGCTCCAGCTGTGATATGTGCTAACAGCTTGACTCGTGATGTGTTGATGCCAAATATCTGGGCCTGTAAGGCTGATTCACCTATGATGTCAAGTCGTAAACGAATCCTCGGATTTGCAAGGCACGCTATCAGAATTGCCAAACAGGCGGACGCGACAAGAACACCTGATGTTGTGGATAGTGTCGGAACACTTTCTGCAGATGGAGCAATACGCTCACAAAATGATGTTGCAGCAAGTGCCAGCATGTTGAGTCCAACGCCGGCTATGACATCCTTGACATTTGCCCGGTTGACAAGCAGGTAGTGACAGCTGGTTACGGCAACGCCTGCAGCCAGTCCGCAGATCAGGCCGGTGACCCCGCCGCCAGTCCGAATGGCGATAAATGCAGCCGTCAGCATCGTGCCTTCAAGAAACAGGGCAGCCGTCCCTGACTTTTCACAGATGAGGCCACCTGTCGCAGCCAGCATTACCGGGAGTCCAAGATTGGTCGTCGCAGAAAGCCATGGAATGAGGGTCATCCTTGCAATGTACCTTTCATGTGTTTAGGGCCGGGATTGCTTTCTGTAGCGTAACGTTGCGGCAATGAGAAACAACAGTGCTCCAATAAGCGATCCAACTTGGCGGGGAAGAGATGTTGCAAGAGATAAGGCATCGGAGAGGTGTGACAAACAGGCGATCAATAGGATGGATGGAAGGAGCAACCAAGCACTTGGTCCTGCTAGTAAACCAACAATGAGGCCATCAAATCCTACACCGCTTCCGTAAAAGTCAGCAGGGAACCTCCTAAATGGCCCAGCTGAACCGATAGAAATCGCGCCAACAAGTCCAATAATGCCTGCTGACACAACCATCACGATAATGCGCGTTCGCTTTGGAGGAAGCCCTGCAACATTTGCTACGCCATCCGTTGTCGCCAAAGACCGTATGAAGCGACCCATAACGGTTTTGTGGAAGACATAAATGTAAGCTGCCATCAAGATGCACCCGAATACAAGTCCGATATTGAGATCAGAGCCTGGATACAGCAGAGGTAATGTCCAAGGCAATTCTCGGGTGTGAGGCGCATCTGAAGTAGGGTCTCGGAAGGGTCCATTTGCCAAATAACGGGTTAGAAGCTGAAAGATGTAGTTCAACAAGAGTCCACTGATGACTTCGTGAACACCTTTGTTCTCCCTAAGCCAGCTGATGAGGAGGCCAACGCATCCACCGATGGCAAAGGCTAGGGTTAGCCCAGCCCAGAGCCCGAGCGGGGTGTTTGAGAGAGAGGTCCCAACGATGGCTACCGTAAGTCCACCAGCCGCGTATATGCCTTCTCCTGCAATGAGTATTCGCCCCGTAGCCAGACAGGCATGTACTCCTAATCCGGCGATCAGCAAGGGGGTGGCAATCGTTAGAAACCGTAAGATGGCCATTGGCGAGCCAAAGGCGATGTTGACGACATCCGGCTGCAGACGCAAGAGTGCGAATGCTGCAAGCGCAACGCCTATCAGGGCAAACAATGTTTTCGTGGGCTTCACTACACAATCGCCTCGACAAGTGTTTTTTCAGTCCATTCTGTGGATGGTCTGGTTTGGACAAGCTGACCATTTGAAACCACACTAATCGTGTCGCAGGTGTTTATCAGAAATGTAAGGTCATCGGAATACACGAGGATAGCCGTGCCTGTTTGGAGGGACTTTGCGAGAAGTTTCTGAGTGATCCCGGCGCCCGCAGCCCGGTCAAGTCCGCGCGTTGGCTGGTCGATCACAATGATCT
>CAIRTT010000080.1 GCA_903881535.1 uncultured Armatimonadota bacterium | reverse complement strand
GCACCAAGCCAGTAGTTGTAGGCATAGTGGTTGGTCATCTTGACGCCATTTGCACCAGCACAGTCGCCTGTACCAGAGAAGACTTTATCCATGCTTGGGCACTGGAAGAGGTCACGGCTCTTGATGTAAGGAAGCAGGTTCAGTGACCAGCCATTTACATCCTTAACACCATTGCTTGTCAGACGGCCTTGTGCACTTGCAGGTTGTCCGGCAACCCATGCCTTTTCGATGGATCCACCGACAGGAACAAATGTGTCATCGTAGTCCTGAAGGTACATCATGTCGGCAAGCGTGATCTGCTTGAGGTTCGACAGACAGGTGGTCTGACGTGCAGATTCGCGGGCCTGTGCGAAAACGGGAAAAAGGATTGCTGCGAGGATAGCGATGATCGCGATCACGACCAGCAGTTCGATCAATGTGAATGCGTTGTTTCGTTTCATTTTAGTATGCCTTCCTAATGGTCATCTTTAGCGCCGGCTGCGCCGGTAGCTGGCTGAGTGGTTCCCATGCTTCCAGCAGCAGGCATTTGTGCCTGAGGGGCCGGCTGTGCTCCCGGTGCCTGTGTAAGGCCATCGGATTCTGCACGTGTCGTTGTCGGCGCCGATGCAGCTGCATCCTCAGCCTTCTGTTGACACCCGGCGAACACTCCACCGATGATTGCTAAACAAAGGAGCGTGATTAATCTTCTTGACATGACTTCTCCTGAATGCTGATATCGGATAGGAAATCAGCAACCACAGGTTACTTCGTGGAAAAAAGACTGTGTTAATGAACAAATAAGACAACGAAAACTTAAAGTCATCGCTAATTTGTTATCAAATCATTAACAAAAAACAAACTTCACCCTGATTAAGAATTTGAAAGACAAACTTAACACGTTGTACAGATCGATAACTTATCCTTCCGCGGAGGTTTAAGATGAAACAATCCAGTACACGCGCATTTACCTTAATTGAACTATTGGTCGTGATCGCTATCATCGCGATTTTGGCGGCTATTTTGTTCCCAGTCTTCGCTCAGGCTCGTGCTAAAGCTCGTCAGGCAAGCTGCCTGTCGAATGGTAAGCAGATTGGTCTTGGCCTGATGATGTATGCGCAGGACTACGATGAAGTCCTTCCCGGGTACCGCTGGAACTACTTGAATGCAAACCCGTTCTGGCAAGATCCACGCGTTGGGGCTGCAACGAAGAACACCATCTTCTACAGCCAAATGATTCAGCCATACATCAAAAATAAGGATGTCTGGAAGTGTCCAAGCCGCACAGGTGCGTTTGCGGATGTCGACCCCAATGTCACTGGTGCCGATCAGCTTGACTCCTATGGTGGACAGAACAGCTACGGTGTAAATCACTACTGCTACCCTGCAGGTCGTGGCTTCAGTCTGGCATCGATCGCAGCAACCGCCGACACGGTTTCTATGGTGGATTCCATTCACTACGAAACCGCTCCGATGGGACCAAATGGCGCACCATGTCTCTTGGCAGGCGACCCGACCATCAATGTCACGGGTTCTTACGCTGTCATTTGGAAGGCAATCGGCCGACAGTCTGGCAAAGTCCTCGACATCCTGACAGAGCAAAAGTCCGTTGCGGACGCCATGGAGCTTGGCAAGAAGCGTCATAACGGCCAGGTCAACGTCATCTGGATGGATGGCCACGCCAAATCCATGGATTACAACAAACTTGTCCGTGACGAAGGTCTGGTCGTGGGTGGAACAACATCCATGTGGGATCCATTCAAGCAAGGCTGCGCTCAGTAGAAAGTTGGTGGTGAAGATGCGACAGGATGACTACTTAAAGCTAATCCGGACGCCTGAGATGGATGCTGTTTTGGAGGTTATCGACCAAACAGGTAACGTCAAGGTTACGGTTCGTGATGGAATCATCCTGTCGCTGACACCCGTAGATGTCAGCGGGCGGCCAATCGGCAAGCGCATCGATGTCCGGGACAAAAAGTCGTCATCTATCGCCTCCAAGTGGAGCCACAAGTCAAGAATATACTTTCTTGTAGAAACAGCAGCCATTGGGAATGTCTACGTTGCTGAGCGTTTCCTTCCGCTCGAAGGCGCAAAGAACTTCCGAGACCTCGGTGGATACCGTACCCGAAGCGGTCGACATGTCCGCTGGAATGTCATTTTCCGTTCCGCGGCGCTTAATCGATTAACTGCAAAGGATGGAAGCTATTTGCAGACGCAAGTCGGCATCCATACTGTGTGTGATTTCCGGGATGCAAGTGAGCGATCGACTAGTCCAAACGTAACGGATTGGATGACTACGACTACGAAGACAACGCTGCTTTCGATAGAGACTAACAGTGGAAAGCTATTGTCATCGACTGCGATGGCTGCTGGCCTCGGCGACTTTTATGTAGATCTGGTAGATACAAGAGCCACCGATATTATCAAGCCATTTTTGATGCAGCTCCTCGACAAAAAAAACCTCCCACTTGTGTATCACTGCACGGCTGGTAAGGACAGAACGGGTGTTGCAAGCGCAATTTTGCTGGGCCTGCTCGGTGTCCCGGATGCGACGATTGTTGCTGACTTCAGCCTGACTAATGTCGCGACACCAACACTGATGGCCGAAATGGAAAAGAATCCAAAATACGCGCCGTTGTTGAAGGCAAACCGGGGTGCGATGATGAAGCTGCTTGTGGCGGATCCCGCTTGGATGGAACAAACGCTGGTTCATATCAACAAAAAGTACAACGGTATTGAAGCCTATGTTCGCCAGGTTGTCGGTCTCACGAGCGGCGAAATAAACCAGCTACGTGCATCGCTGCTGCAGTAAGGGCGAGCGGTCTGCGTCTTGCAGCTACGTTCTTCGTTCCAACCTTTTCGTGTTAACTGTATTTGGCTTCGACGAACAACAATAGAGTCTGAGATGCATCGTTTCTACTTTGTGACAGCGGAGCAATGCGGGTAAACCGCGTACATTGTTCGGGTTGCCACGCAATGCATCGTGGAGACCGAACATAGTTGACGTCATCATGGGTAGTAATAAGACCATAAGGGCAACCCTAGGGTGCCCTTATTGAACATTTACAACTGGTAGATCTTCATCTACTTAATCGCATACACCGAAACCACACCCAGATCCCGAATAAACAGCTTGCCGCCCGACACCACCGGGTACGCCCACGCCTTCGCTTGGCCGCGGTCCGGCGCACCCGCCGGCGTAAAGCGACCCAGCTCTTTGTACGCCCCAGATGTCGCCGCGACCAATGCAACATCCCCATTCTC
>CAIRTT010000079.1 GCA_903881535.1 uncultured Armatimonadota bacterium | reverse complement strand
GCCGGTGCCGGTGTGCCCGGTGGGCAGGTGATCGGCAAGACGGATGAAAAGGGCGCCGAACCAAAAGAGCGGCCTGTAAAGCCGGGCGATATCGCCGCGACGCTGTTTGCAAAACTCGGTATCGATGGCAGTAAAGTCTACGAAACGCCGCAGGGACGCCCAACGCGGATTGTGGATGATGGCGTTCCCGTACCGGAGCTCGGTTAGAACGTGACAATGTTTCGTATGCGTCGCGTACTCTCGGCTTGCATCATCTGTTTGGCTGCTTTGCCAGCGGTTGCAGCGCCTAAAATCACAAGCATTTATCCTGCTGGCGCGATGCGGGGGAAGTCTGTCGAAGTAACCATCCAGGGGACGGGGCTCAAAGACCTCCGACACATCCTTGTGCAAGGGAATGGTGTCCAACTTTCGCTGATGCCTGGCACGGATGATACATCCAGGAAGGCGATGCTTACCGTCGCCAGTGATGCCGCTCCCGGAAGACGTGAAGTGCGCTTCGCCGATGAACGGGAAGCATCTAATGTGCGTGTCATTAGTGTTGGACAAGTCCCGGAAGTCAACGAAGTCGAGCCAAACAATACGCCTGACAAGGTGACTTTGCAGGCTTTGCCCGTGTGCTTTAACGGACGGCTGAGCGAGGGTTCGGACCGGGATGGCTTCAAGGTACGCCTCCGCAAAGGTCAGGTGGTCTTGATTGAAGTCGAAGGTCTGCGCGTCCTAGCGAATATCTATGAGAGCTGGCTGAAAGGTTTTCTTGAAGTCACGGATAGTGCAGGGCGGCCGCTTGCCACAAATCAGGGAACTGTGGATGACTATTACCGCTGGGACCCAGTGCTACGCTTTGATCCTCCGGCGGATGGCGAATACACGATTTGGTTTCGAGACCTGAACTGGCGCTCGGACACCAAAGGCGTCTACCGCGTGACCGTTGGCGAGCTGCCGCACGCATTTGCGACATTTCCAATCGGAGCGCAGCGCGGTACGAAAATCAATGTAGAGCCGATTGCAGCAACACTTTCCAGCATGACGCCTGTCTTTGGGCCCGTAAATCCCGATGTCACCCTTGGGATCTCAGACATCATGTTCACTGCGGGGGGCTTTGAGAGTAATCATCGGCCATTCTTGTGGACGAAAGAGCCATCCTTGGATGTCACAGCCGGTGGCCTGACCCGAGAAACGGCTATCCCTGTGCAGCTTCCTATTGCGCTGGATGGCTGGTTTGAGCCCGGAAAGCCCCGCTGGGTCAGCTTTGATGTCAAGGATAAAGGCTGGCAGCACATCAATGGCTATGCCTGGCGCCTTGGTGTTCCGACTGATCTCGAGCTCAAGGTCTACGATCCTAAGGGAAATTTGGTTCAAGAAGCGGATGATGGCCGCGGTACAAATGGCGGGCAAGCCGGTGGACGCGATCCGTTTATCGCACGCGAGTTTACACCGGGGAAGTGGTTTGTGCGTATCCGGGATGTGGATGACCACGGTGGCAAGGGGTACCCGTTTCGGGTTCTGATGGGGGCGGGCCACGCAATCCTGCGTGGGACCTTTGCACCGGATGCAGCCGGCATCCCGCTTTCCGGTGGTGACATCGCAGTAACGGTCAAGTGTGAGCGTGTTGACCTTGCTCGAGGCGAAATTCAAATTGAGCTCATCGATGCCCCTGCGGGAATTACGGTCGTCAATGGAACCATCGCCACTGGCAAGACCGAGACAGCCATTACGATAAAGGTTGCCGCGGGAGCGCTCCCAGTCGGCCTCCACAGGCTACGCATCTGGGCACGCTGCGAAAATGCCAGTATCACCCTTGTTGGCAACGAGACATACAACAATCAAGGCACGGCGTATCAACGCGAAACGGATGGCCTGATCATTGTCGTTCGTCCAGGCTAACAAGGCTGTTCCAGCCACGCTCTACTCGTGGCGAGTCTCCAATAAACGACGCGCTTTCGTCAGTGCACAGCTCTCATTACAGGTCGCTAATCGCTCACCTTTCCTCATCTAATCAATCGCCTAACTGGTTTCAACATCTCTTTATGATAAAGTTGATTAAACCGCTAGGTAAACTATTGATATAGGAGGGGATCTGCTATGCGAGCACTTGGCATTGGGTTGTGGAGTCTTGCCGGATGTTGTTTTGCCTTGGTAAATGCATCCTGTAGCAAGCCTGCTCCGACCAAGGCTGACAAGGTCCGCATCGCGTATTTTCCTAACATCACCCATGCCGCCGCGCTGCACGCAGCAGCCACGGGTGGATTTCAAACAGCTGTTGGGGACACCTTAAAGGTTGAAGAACGTGTCTTCACTGCTGGCCCTGCGGAAATCGAAGCGCTGTTTGCTGGGGAAGTTGACTTTGGCTATATCGGCCCGGGACCTGCCATTAATGGCTACATCAAGTCCAATGGTCAGGCCCTCGAAATCATCGATGTCGCAGCGAGCGGCGGGGCATCCCTGATTGCCACCAAAGGGCGGGAAATCAAGTCGCTTGCCGAGCTTGCGGGGAAACGCGTTGCCGTTCCGCAAACCGGTGGCACACAGGACATTTCGCTACGCCATGCCCTCAAGGCCATTGGACTGGCTGGCAAGGACAAGGGCGGCAGTGTCGACATCGTCCAGTATGCTCCCGCGGATGTCCTTGACTTGATTCGTAGGGGCGAGCTGGATGCTGCATGGCTTCCAGAGCCTTGGGTGTCTCGCATCATCAAGGATGCCGGAGCGACCCTCGTCACCGATGAGCGCACCCTTTGGCCAAATGGTAAGTTTGCAACCGCGGTTGTCATCGTACGTAAGGACTTCGCGAAGGCCAACCCCGATATTGTCGGTAAGCTGCTCAAGGCGCATCGGGCATCCGTGTATGCCATTAATGCCGACAAGAAGGCCGCCGGCAGTGTGATCTCAAAGCAGATCGCAAAGCTTAGTCAAGGAAAGACGCTGGCACCAGACATCCTTGATGCAAGCTTTAGTCGTACAGACATCACGTATGAAGCTTTGGATGAGTCCATCCTGACATTTGCTGATTGGGCCAACGAGCTTGGTTACCTCAAAAAGGGCCGAGATGGCATTGGAGGGCTGATTCAGCATGGCAAGCAGTAATCCTGATAAGCCTACCGATAACAGCGTGCCAATCCAGCAAATCATTGATGCGATCCAGTCCATCCGCCACGGGGATGTCCATATCGTCATTCAGGATGGCAATGTCATCCAAATTAACAAGACAGAAAAAGTCCGTCTGAAGTAACCGTTTATCACGTTCTGCACCATTAGGTGCAAAGCGGCTGACTTGTCAACAAGAGGCCGGTTGGGTGTGTAGTCACTGCACATCCAGCCGGCCTTTTGTCATTCATACACACTTAAGGAATTCCAAATGCAAAAACGTG
>CAIRTT010000078.1 GCA_903881535.1 uncultured Armatimonadota bacterium | reverse complement strand
GCATTGTCACGCGCGGATGCGTGGCCACACGGGGATGTTGCCCTGCACGCTGCGATGCAAGCAGTGCTGGAGCTTTCTGCAAGGCCGACATCAGATGAGGCTACAGCCATCGCGGAAGCATGGAAACCCTACAGAGCGGTGGCGGCGCGCATGCTTTGGCATCACTACACCAGCAGCCGCAAGCGGGGCTAGATTTTAGGACCTGACAGAATCTGTGAGTGCAAAGCCTGTTTGCTTCACCCCAAGATTGAGACCAGACCCGCCTGTATGGTCATCATCCGATCCAAAGAATCCCAGAATCGTATACACCGTCATCGCCAGCAATCCACCGATAAACCCGGTGATACGGGACAGGCCCGTGGGGCGCAAACGAACAATCGAGACAATGGTTGGCCAGAGGGCATGGGTGATGATTTCATCGAGGAGGACGAGAAGCGCTCCGGGATGCCCTTTGAACATCGTTTGCAGGCAGCTGGCGGCGATGCCATAGAAGGAGTTGAAGGCCAGCATCCGACCTTGCGAAAACGTACGAAAGCCATAGTGGATGACGGTGCTATTAGGCGTTTCCATGATGTGAAACCCTTTTGAGATGCATCGGAGGGACAGCTCACCATCGGAGCAGCTACGGAAGCGGGATTCCGGCCCAAAGGCTTCGTTGAAGCCACCGGCTGCAAGAATATAACTCTTTCGGTAAGCACAGTTTGCCCCTATGCCGCGCGCCCGGCACTTCTGGAGCCAGTTCGTCACAGTGAGTTCCCGTGGAACGATGTACTCCGGGATGAAGCCACCGGGGCACACAAATGCCGGTGCGACAGTACCGTAAACGACGGCTACGTCATCGTGTGTCAGCATTGCATCCAAAAGCGCTTCTGACCAGCCGGGCGTGACCGCACAGTCATCATCCAGCATCACCACAAACTCGGTCTTGATGTGACGCATCGCAAGGTTGGCCGCTGCACACTTGCCTTTTGTTTTTGTACGAATGTACGTGAGCTGAAGTGTTGACAAGTAGCTGTAGATAATCTCCTGAGTGGCATCGGTTTCGGATTGATCCACCACGATGACGCGGGTTGTTCCGATGCCTGCTTCTACTAATGAGTTCAACGCTACGCGGATTTCATTGCTGCGATTAGCCGTGCAGATCAGGACGGCGTAGATCTGGACCTCAGAGTGATTGGTTGCCACAAGATGTTCAGTGTTCACGTTTGTTATCATTCGCAACAAACATGCCGCGCTTAACAGTTTGTTACGTTTGTTTGATATTCGCATAACATAACTAGATGTATGCTTTATTCGTAACATCGGGACGAAGCCTGCCACAACAGATAGACTGCTAGGCGCAATGCGGCATCGCACCTTTACTTTCACTCTTCCATTAATCATGGCGGCGTCCTTCCTAGCGGGAGGTTCAGCCGTTGCCGATGTCCGCTGGCAGGCACCCCTTCTCCCAGGACTTGCATCATCGCTCCCCGCAGGCAACAAGTCGATCGAAATCCGCCGACCCGCCATCAGCCGTGGCCGCCTCCTGGATGCCATCTTCCTCCACCCAACTGTGATCGGACCTCCGACACGCGCCGCAACCCAGCTCCAGCTCCCCAAAATCGCCGCCGGCGAACGGATACTCCTGCGCTTCCAAACCGGGATTTCAGATGGTATTCCGCGCGAGGCAACCCCACCCCCGGATGGCATCCTCTTCAGCTGTCGGGTCGAAGGTGAGTTCAAGCTACAGCGCTTCCAAAAGACGGCAGAGTGGCAGCCGGCAACGGTTGATATCACCGAGTTCAGCGGACGTAATGTGACGATTGAATTCGGCACGGATGCAAACGGTACGGATGCCTACGACTGGGCACTCATCGGTGAGCCAGTTGTCGAAGTTGTACAGCCGGATGCTGCCCTCTTACGGACAGGAATCGCATGGTTTACATCCGATCGCTCACAGCTGATTCAGCTTCAGGGAAGCGGCCGCACGCCGATTTCGGACACATTTACAGCTCACAAAGGCGTCAATGCAATCCCTTTCACGCAAGGCTCACCCGGCCCCGTTTACATCTCGGCCTTCGATAACGCTGGTAAACCTCTGCCAGATCCACCGCGCCCCGCAAATGTTGCCGCTTACCCTTCCGATGTCCACATCACAGGCATCCTCCCCACCAGCATCCTTCCGACCGCCGGACGCCCAACCGCCATCCGCATCCGCTTCATCAACCGCGGCAAAGGGGATGCTGACCCATTTACCATCCAGCTCAAATCCAGCAGCAACGCACGCCTCCCGGACAGCATCCGCATCCCCGCAATCGCCGCCGGACAGACAGGCGCAGTCGATATCCGCTGGATTCCAAGCGTGAAGGATGTCCGCAAACCCATCCGCTTCGTCGCAACCCAGTCAGGGGATGAACCGCAAACCACAGCGATCAGCGTCCTGCCAAAGGCAGAAGCATCCGATTTCAAAACTGTTGTCAGCGGCACCACGCGCCTCCGCATCAGCAAGCGTGGGTTTGCTTTTGTGGATGCATCCATCAACGGAACATGGCGCCCAGCCGGGGTCCTAACACCACTGAGTCGCGGAGTTAGTGTCAGTTTAAGCCCCATCAAAGGCGCAATCCGCGTAACAAAAACCCAGGCAGCTGCCCGCTTCCCGGCGCTCTATGCTGGCGATACGCTGCAACCCGGCGCCGATGGCGCATCCAAAATGGAAGCCCTCCTACCGGGTCTCGAATACCTCACCGGAAGCGAAATGTCCGGGAGCACACGCGGGTTTGTCGAATCCCTTGCGGACCGCAGCCACCCAGATTACATGCAGCTCACCATCCCGCTGGCTGCCATCACATTTGGACCAAATGCCTCCCGTCCGGACAGACAGCTCCCCCCAACAGGTTCGCCTGACAGCCTGCTCGGCGGCGGCGGGCCAAAGACATCTGACAGTGACTACACCGTCGCGCTCTGCTGGAAAAACCCGCGCACTGCGACAGTGACCTTTCAATCGCCCGCAGCCAGTGGTGCCGAAAACCATTTGCTTAGCGCAGCCGCAATCAATGTCGGGGACTGGGTGGATGTCCGCTGCATCCCAGGACGCAGTACAGCCGCAGCCGTTTCATGGTTCCGCAACTACGGTCCGCGCAATGCCCCACCAAGCACATTTACGGTAGCGGGTCGCCACAGCCTTGCACGCAAGGGGATGCAGCTTTCCTTCGATGCCGCAGCAAGCAAGCTACGTTTCACGGCTGATGGGTCTCCCGAAGCGATACCGACATCGGTTGCGCTGCTCAAATGGGATGCTCTCTGGAATGCCAATAAACAAAGCGGCGATACCGCAGAAAAGGCATTGGAGAAGCTCACACCAGAGGTGCAGGCCCTCCGTGGCCCAAGCCATATTGGTCGCTGGGAGCTACCATTTATCACCGGAGAGCTTGCCCGCGCCTTGCCCGCGATTGATTTGGAGATGTCCGCGCTGCGCCGTCGCCAGGAACCGGATGGTGGATTCCGCCTTCAGCAGCCGGATGGTCCTCAGGATGCGCTTGGCCTCCGCGGGGATGAGACATCCGGGACGTTTAGCCACTCCACTTGGATGCTACTACGCCACGCGCGGGTTACCGGGGATGTGCGCAGCCGGGATGCCGGCCTTGCGGCACTGGACCGTATTAGGAACTATCAGGTGCCGCGCGGAGCCAGCCTCTGGGAGGTTCCGATTTACGAACCGGATATGCTGGCCGCTGCTTGGAATGTCGCAGCCTGTGTCGAAGCATTCCGCGCAACAAACGATGTTCAGTGGCTGGAGTTCGGACAATACTGGGCAGCCACAGCGCTCCCGTTCATCTACTGCACACCAGACAGCAACCGTCCCGCGCGCCTTGGGAGCTGTATTCCAACCTTTGGAACCACGTTCTTCCAGCATTCATGGATTGGCCGCCCTGTTCCCTGGCAGGGGCTTGTCCTCGCCTGGCATTTCAATGATTTGGCTGAGCAGCTACGCGCCGCGAAACGGATGACGTTAGCAAACGATTCCTTGAAACCCCAGGAACTGGATGCCATCGCGAAGCTGCTGGTCGTTGCCGCGGAGCGGACTTGGATGACATCCGGGCCACACACAGGGCTCTACCCGGACACCATCGAGAATCTGATAACGCCAAAGCCAGCATTTATCATCCCGGAAAACCTCTGGCTCCACACCTTTCGCGCACAGGGGCGGGAACTCACTATCCAGACACAGCGCCAGCGTGGCGTAACCATTTCGAGCATCGCAGAAATCACCTTCCTCAATGTCTCCGAAGACAGCCTCATCGCACGACTTGGATACAAAGCAGGCGCATCCTGCGGCGTGCTGCTTGGAGGCATCCCGAGGCGGCCGACAGCAATCACCATCGATGGAGCTCCCCTGGTAAGCGATGCCTGGAGCTACGATGCCGAAAAGGATCGCGTCGTTCTCAATGTCCGTTTTTCGCAGAAACTCTGTGAACTAAGGGTGCAGTACTAATGGCAATGTCACAAAACACGCCTGTTCTAAAGTCATCCCATGCCGGGTTAAATCAGACATTTGCCTGGGCGGTGGACAAGGCACTTTCCTACGTTCAGACGGGCAAATCCGGTCCGATTGATCGTCATGAACGAAGTCCAGGGGTGGCCGGGAAGACATACGAACCCAGCTATTGGGCTGGCTACACCTTTCGCAGTGCCTACTACTCGCGTGATTTTTGCCATCAGGCAGCCGGTGCCCAGTTACTTGGGCTGACGACTGAGAACTTCACGATGCTCCAGCGCTTTGCGGCGACATCGACAGCAGGGCGTAAATGGTTTCCACTCTGGGCCATCAACTTCGATGGCAGCCCGTTCAAGCTCGACTGGGACAATGATGAATCCTTCGTACGCGAGGTCCCAGCGGTCTTTGAGCTGGTTGAGCAGTGCTGGCAGCAATATCTGTGGACGGGTGACAAACGCTACATCACGGATGAAACATTGGTGAGTTTTTGCCGTAAGGCGATGTCGGATTTCATTGAGTTACACGATAACCGTCGCCCAAATGGCATCGCCGAAGGAACCGGTACCGGCGATATTTTCAAAGGATCAGCCACCTATAACGAGGTCCGTTCCGACAATCCATTGGTGGAAGCCGGGGATGGAATCGCTTGCCAATACCGAGCGCATGTGGCATTCGCAAATATCCTGAAAGCCAGGGGCGAGCGCGCCGCCGCGACGCTTGAGCAAAAACGCGCAGCCGCTCTCCGTCAGCATTTCAATACCGTCTGGAGCCATGAGCAAGGATCGGAATCAATCGTTCGCGGCTATGACAAAGCCGGCAAGCCGCAAACCGATTGGGGTCTTGAAAACACCTGGTTTATGCCGATGAAGGGCATTATAGATGCCGGTCCACGCCTCGACCGTCTGATGGACCTAATCCGCACGCGAATGGATGACCCCAAAACGCGGCCAAGCAACATTGAGGCAACGTCGTACATCCCGGATGTCTTCTTCGCCCGCGGAGATCGCGAGAGTGCGTGGAAATGGATGGAGAATATCCACAAAGCTCCCGCAAGTGCGCGGGACTACCCTGAGATTTCATTCACCGTCATCTCACATGTGGTTTGTGGGTTGCTTGGCGTGATTCCGGATGCACCGCGTAAACAGCTCACCACCCAGAGCCACTTGCCAGCGGCGATTGGGGAAATTTCGGTGGAGAACATTTCGATTGGGGATGCACGATTTTCGGTTTCTCACACTGGCCTAACCAGGAGTGATGTCACGCTGACAGCGGGTGCGAAAGCATTCACATGGCTTGCGCGTTTCCCGTGGCGCCACACGGAAGTGACCGTGAATGGAAGGTCACGAAAGACCGATATCCTCACCGACAACGGCATCGTCTTCAGCCAAGTGAAGGTCCTGCTTCGGCAAGGTCAAAAGGTGAGCGTGAAGCTGCAAGGTCCCGCTTCAGCAAGGACAAAAGGTTAGCGTACAGGCGCTAGCGTAGCTCAGCGCTTGATGAGGTACTCAACTGCATCCGCGGTTTTGCGACCCAGTTGTCGACTGGTGGTCCATTTACCACCATAAATGGTGACAACCCCACCGGACATCCCGATGACGGCCTCGCG